>DHXL01000204.1:0-9115 GCA_002415335.1 Oxalobacteraceae bacterium UBA5157 | reverse complement strand
CCATGATCTGGAGGTGCCAAGAACCAGCGACGATCTGAAACGGATAAAGAAAATCGCGCGCGAAAAATCGGTGGAAGACGTCGAGAAACTGTTCATTCAGGAGACGCTCAAGAGAAATGTGTGGAACGTGACCAAGAGCGCGGAACAGACCGGCATGCAGCGGGCGAATTTTCAGGCGCTCATGAAGAAGTACAACATTCGGATACGCGATCTCGAACAGCGCGTTCCCGGCGAGCCGGAACCGACTTGAGAACCGGTCGTGAGAGAGGCAGTTGACAGTGAGTCTGAATCGCGCATGGGAGCGGCGGCTGCGGAGTTGTTTCATTGCTGAATCCAGCAGCGCAGGCACTGCCGATCCACTTTGACCGGGAATGGAATAGAATTGTTCCGCCCACCGTCGACATGCGCCAGGCCGTCGCGCTGTCAACGAGGCGGCGTCGTGTGCCGCCCCGTTATAGCTTGCTAATGCTTATGCCACCGTGTGCACTTCCGATTCTTCCTCGACATCTTCATAACCGCTGATCATCGCCTTGATATGCTCGGTCGGTGTGTGGCCGAGCGTGGCGAGATAAGGGTGGATCAAGATATAGAAGACGAAGAAGATGTAGATCAGCACGTGCACCGTGTCGACCACGCGTACCCCGCCCAGCAGATCGACGATGCCCGAAAAACGCTTGATATCCCACAGCAGCAAGCCGGTGAAGAACTGGGCCGGCAACAGAAACAGCATGAGGACCTGGTACAGCATGCGCTGCAGCGGATTGAACTTGTCGAACGGGCCGGCATGATGCGGGCTGGGATCGCCCTTGAATATTCCATATCCGTAATACTTCAGCTGCTGGAAGCATTCGCGCGATTGCTTGAGCAGGTTCAGCTCCGGATGATAGGCCTTGTTCTTGTCCGAGAACAGATAGAACGTCAGCCATATGCAGAAATTGCCAATCAACACAAAGCCGACGAAGTTGTGGACCGCCACTGCGGTTCGGAATGGCATCAGGCTGATCAGGCCGAGATACCTGATCTGCGTGCCGCTCACGATCAGCAGGATGAAACAAAGGGCGTTGGTCCAGTGCCAGATTCTCACTGGCAGTGGATGCAGGTATTGTTTGCTCATGGTCAGCTCCTGTTAGTTCGGGGTGTTGCCGCCGGGGCGACGATCATCGGGCGAGGTCTGGCCTTTGGCTTGCGCGGCGGAACGAGCCTCCGCGACCACGCGTTTCGCCCGCGCTCTGTTGGATAGCCATTTGACGGCGAGGTGGGCGACGGGGATGCCGATTCCCGCTATCAAGGTCAGGATTAACAGCGTGTCGAGCAGTTTGATCCGCGTGCTGCCGATCGCGTAGAAGCCGCCTACCGAGCCGAGCGATTCCGCCGAATTCAGCACCCCTTTGCGCGCGTCATGGCGCAACGGCCGTCCATCCGGACCCGCCATTGTCACCGAGACGCTTTGAAACGATTCCGCCCCTTCGCGATGGCATGTGTCGCAATCCTTGATTGCCTGCGACTTCTTCGCCAGTTGATGCGCCTCCACACCGGTTTGTACCTCCAGTCTGCCGCGCAATACCATCTTCCCTTCCTCGCCGCTGCGGTTGAAATCCTGCAACAGGCTCCATAACGCCCGTCCATCCAGGCCGGCGCCGTCCATATCGGCAACCTGGGCCATCCGGACAAACTGCGGCACGCCGACTTTCTCCGAGACCTGCTGCCGCGCCACGCCGTCATAGAGCCTGAGATTCACGCGGCGTTTCGCCTTCGGCGAATGACAGGCAGGGCACGAAACCGCTTCCAGATGGCGTTCGGTATTGGGCAGCCACACCTTGTGCTTGGCGACCGCATCGCGGTGACAGGACAGGCACTCGTTCTTCAGGTTTTCGCCCAATGAGGCGGCTTTCACGTTATGCGTGTGATGACAGTCGGTGCACACCAGCGCTTCATCGCCGGCCTGCCCATGTACGCTTTCCGTGTAAGCCCTGGCGATGCTTTCGTGGCACTTCTCGCACGGGACGGGTTCGGCATGGCCTGTCATATCCTTGGCGGATCGGGTCGCATGCGGGTTGTGACAATCCGAACACAGGGGCGCTTTCTGACTGCCTTCCTGTACCAGCGCCGCGTGCACGCTGTCTTCATATTGCTTGACTGTTTTCTTGTGGCAATCGCGACAGCTATCCATCAGTGCAAGCGACTGCTCGCGTTTGCCGCTGATGATTTTCTTTTCCGTGCCATGGCTCTTCATGTCGATTTCAGAATGGCATCCGTCACAGCCGCTCGAGTTGTGCGTCGACTCGGCGAATGCCTTGGCCGGAATATACAAAGATAGTTTTTTTCCGTCTGCGAGCGTCATGTCCAGGCCCGGCTTGGCATGGCATTCGAGGCATGCCTTGTCCTCTTTGGACAGGCCCTTGTCGTTGCCGGCATGGGCGGCCACGCCCGGTATGAGAAATGCAATCGCCAGCACGAACGCCAGAATGGGGCTGGCAAGGTGCGGCGCTGTTGCTGTTACGCCCATTGTGCGGGAGCGCGTCATAGAATCCTCTTTGATCGAAAGTGTCTCAATCCGCACCGTCAGGAAGAACTCTCCACTGACGGTGGCCGCTTCAGGCGAATCGAAGCGGCCGTTGTGCGGGGCGTGCCGCCGGCATGGCTCACTCCGCGCTGGACCGGCCCAGCAACGCCTTGCCCGCGATCCAGGCCAGCATGGCAATGCCGGCGAACGGAAGCAGGACGATGTATGCCAGTCCGGCAAACGGCGCGACCAATACCTTTGCGATGATTTTTCCGAGGCGCAGTGCCGCGTCGGCCCTGGGTTGTGTCAGCAGCGCCTGTCCGACGATCCAGGCCAGCATGCCGATCCCGACGAAGGGCAGCAGGACCGCGTAGACCAAGCCCACGAACGGTGCCGACAGGAACAGGGCCATGTTCTTCAGCATGCCGCCTTGCTTCATTTCCTCCACCGGCGCCGGCGATGCGATCGCGGTTGCCTCCTGCGGCGTAGCGGCGGGCGCCGGTTCGGTCGGGAGCAGCGCCTTGCGCGCGCTTCCTTCGATCATGTCCGGCGACAGGGGCTTGCGCAAAAAATCGGATACGCCGGCCGCCTTGGCCCGTTCTTCGTGCGCCGTGTTGCCGTAGCCGGTAACGATGACCACCGGCGTCCACGGTTGTCTTGCCTTGACGCGTTCGGCAACCTCCAGTCCATCCATGCCAGGCATTCTTATATCGGTGAAGACGAGGTCATATTTCTCCTCTTGCAGCTTCATCAATGCGTCGTAGCCGTTTTCGGCGGTGATCACGATATAGCCCTTGTCAGAAAGGACTCGGCGGAAGCTCTGGCCGACCACAGGGTCGTCATCGACGACCAATACTTTGCGTAGCGCACTCATGATGTTCTCCTAAAAAAATCGGCTTATTCAGCGACATCGCCGGATACTGCCAAAGACTTCCTTGCTCATTTCATGCATGCGGGCCGGGCCTCACTATGCAGGGCCCACTTCTTGTGCAGCATGGCGTTGTTGGTTGCGTCGATCACCTGGTCCGGACCGACCGGTTTCGCTAAATAGTCGTAAGCGCCCAGCGTTACCGCTTGCTTGGCCGACTCCAGGGTCGGATAGCCGGTAATGATGATCACCTGGCTTTCCGGCCAGCACTGCTTGACTGCCTTGAGAACCGTCATGCCATCCATGCCAGGCATGCGCAAGTCGAGCAGTACGACATCAAACGGATCCTGTTGCATCAGTTGAGAAACCTGCATCCAGGTCCATACCGCTTCCACCTTGCAGTTGTTCCCGGCGAGAATTCTCAGGTAGCTCAGTCGGACCACTTCTTCGTCATCGACGACCAGGATTTTGGCTTGCGCGTTCATTTTGCGAACTCGGTTTTGTGTGTATCCCTATCTAGGCATTTCCCATGCCAAGACGGCTGCCGAAAATATATCCTTGTGCAATCAATGCGTTAGGTGATTTCCCCCGCGCATCGCAGCGCCCGGCTGCCGCCGGCGATCCTGTCGGGGCAGGCCGAAGTACATTTTTTGTGTGCACCCAGGACCGGGATTGAGAAGAGTTTTCTTTATATTCAGGGAGTTAGCTCGGTTGGATGCGGCGCGGTATCTTTATACATTTACTATTCAATCAATCGCTTGCTTTATTAAAAAATCAGTGTAGGCTTTCATGAAAATTCCCACGGGCCGGAGCGGAAAAGAAGATGGAGACTGTCAGACCTTGGCTGAAAGACTGCCCGGCGGGCGTACCTGAAGATGTGGACTTGTCCCGCTATCCATCGGTGAATCAGATGATGAAGAGGCGTGCCGCCGGGCGAGGCCGTAAAGCTGTTCGTGGTGCGCAAGGACCCGAAGCTGACCGCCGAGGATATTCTCGCCCACCGCGGCAGCCATCTCACGCGCTACAAGATTCCGCGCCAGATCGAGTTCCGGTCCGAGCTTCCCAAGACACCGATCGGCAAGGTACTGCGGCGCGCGCTGAGAGACGTGGCTAGCCATTAGAGTTCGATGGCGAAGCCGTGCGGCTATTTTTTGTCTTTGCGTGATCGGCCTTTTCACGCATGAAAATGACAATGTGAAAGGCCTTTTTTAATCTTTATGGAGCGACTATGAACGTTAACAACATCATCAGGAAAATGCCGGAAGCGATTAACCCAGTCGCCACCGCGAATCTGCAAACGACGATTCAATACAAGATCACCGAGCCGATGTACCTGGTGATCAACAATGGCAATTGCACGGTCCATGACGGCATTGCGCCGTCTTCCGACCTGACGCTGATCATGACCGACGATAATCTCGCGGCCCTGCTGACCGGCGAGCTGAACGGCATCACGGCGTTCATGAGCGGCAAGCTCAAGGTGGAGGGCGACATGATGCTCGCGCAGCGTCTGCCGGGCTTTTTCGATACCAGCAAGCTTGCCTAGGTCCGTTGTGTCGCACAGCCAGAATCGGAATAGTCATCAGGTCCGGTTGAATCTTGCTTGACCTTCCCATGGCGGCAAGGCCTACAGTGGCGTGTCGCTTAACGATTGAAAGGGAATGCCATGTATGAACTTCAAGTGGAAGAGATGAGCTGCGGCCATTGCGTGAAGGCGGTAACGGAGTCGGTCCAAGCGCTCGATCGCGACGCCAAGGTTGATGTTGACCTGGCGAGCAAGAAGGTCCGTGTCGCCACGCGCGCGGACTTGAAGGCCGTCAGCGCAGCGATTGTGGAAGCCGGCTACCCGGTCACCGCCAGCAGCACGGTGTAGCCGCGGCGCTGGTGCCGATCCAGTCTTTAATGCCGGCACGGCGCGGCAAGCGCGTCATCGGCGGAATTCGCGAGGCCGGCCAGGATGGGGCAGTCGGGCCGATTGTCGCCGGCGCAGGTGTTGACGAGGTGGCTTAAGGTGTCGCGCATTTCAGTCAATTCAAGAATACGCTTGTCGAGATCCGCGACATGCGCCCTTGCAATCGCCTTGACGTCTTTGCTGGCGCGGCTGGCGTCCTGCCACAGCGAGAGCAGGTCGCGAATCTGCTCCAGTGAAAATCCGAGCTTGCGCGCACGTCTGACGAAGCGAAGCGCATGCAATTCGGCCGCTCCGTAGGTGCGATAGCCGGCATCGGAACGCAGGCTTTCCTTGATCAGCCCGATGCTTTCGTAATAGCGGATCATCTTTGCCGAGACGCCGGTGATGCCGGCCGCTTCTCCGATATTCATGGCGGTTCTCCTTTGTGTTCGGACTATGCGCCTATTTGGCGGCATCGGTGGCCGGCTTCCAGCGCCGCAGCAACAGTGCGTTACTGACCACGCTCACTGAACTGAAGGCCATGGCGGCACCCGCGATGACAGGATTAAGCAGTCCGAACGCTGCCAGCGGGATACCGACCAGATTGTAAATGAACGCCCAGAACAGGTTCTGCCGAATCTTGCGGTAGGTCCGCTTCGAGATATCGATCGCATCCGCAATCAGGGTCGGGTCGCCGCGCATCAGCGTGATGCCGGCCGTATGCATGGCCACGTCCGTGCCGGTGGCCATCGCAATGCCGACATCGGCGGCAGCCAGGGCCGGCGCGTCGTTGATTCCATCGCCGACCATCGCCACCTTCCGGCCCCCTCGTTTCAGGTCCGCGATGACACTCGCTTTGCGCGCAGGGAGCACGTCGGCCCTGAAATCGGTGATGCCGACCGCCGCCGCCACCGCCTGGGCGCTGCCGCGATTATCTCCGGTCAGCATGACCGAGGTAACGCCGATCCGTGCCAGTCGTGACACGGCATCCCGCGCGCTCGCTTTCAGGGTGTCCCCAAAGGCCAGCAGGCCGGCCAGTTCCACTTCGTCACCGGCCTGCACCGCCAGCCAGGACACCGTGCGGCCGGCGTTCTCGTGCGCTGCGGCGGCCTGGCCCATGGCGGCCGTGGAGAGTCCGATGTCATCCATCAGACGTTGATTGCCGAGGTAGACCGTCGCGCCACCGACCTCGGCCTGAACGCCGCGCCCTGGCAGCGCTCTTGCGTTGCGTGCCGGGCGCAAGTCTGCTCCGCGCCGGGACGCTTCCGCCTCGACCGCCTTGGCCAGCGGGTGGTCGCTGAACTGCTGGAGCGCTCTTGCCAGTGCCAGGACTTCCCGCTCCGGCAGGGTAGCCCCTTCCACTGCGACGACGGCCGGTTTCCCTTCGGTCAGCGTGCCGGTCTTATCGAACGCGACGACGGACACCGCATGCGCGGTTTCGAGCGCATCCGCATCCTTGATGAGGATGCCGTATCTTGCGGCAACGCCGGTCCCGACCATGATCGAGGTCGGCGTCGCCAGGCCGAGCGCGCATGGACAGGCAATCACCAGCACCGCGACCGCGTTCAGCACAGCTTGCTGCCAGTCTCCGTTGCTGAAGCCCCAGCCGAACAGCGTGATCGCCGCGATGACGAGGACGACCGGCACGAAGACCGCGCTGACGCGGTCCACCAGGCGCTGAATCGGCGCTTTGACTGCCTGCGCGTCTTCCACCAGCTTGATGATTTGCGACAGCATCGTCGCCCCGCCGACGGCCGTTGCTTCGGCGATCAGGAGACCGTCGGCATTCACCGCGCCGCCCGTAATCGAATCCCCGGTCGTCTTGGCAACCGGCATGCTCTCTCCGGTCAGCAGGGATTCATCCAGAAAGCTGCTTCCCTCGACGATGCGAGCGTCAACCGGCACGCGGGCTCCCGGCCGCACGACCACCAGGTCGCCGACGTGCACCGCATCGACCGCGACGTCCAGGTCCTTGCCATCGCGCCGCACCACCGCTTCGGTGGCGCGCAGGGATTCGAGTGCCCGCAGTGCGGCCACGGTCTGATGCTTGGCGCGGGCCTCCAGCCATTTTCCCAGCAGAACCAGGGTAATCACCACCGCGGACGACTCGAAGTACAGAGGCGTCATGCCCGCGTGTCCGGTGCGGAAAATCAGCAGATACGCAGACAGACCGTAGGCGGCGCTGGTACCGAGAGCCACCAGCAGGTCCATGTTGCCGGAACGTGCGAGGAGTGCCTTCCAGGCGGCTCGGTAGAAGCGCGCGCCGAGCCAGAACTGCACCGGCGTGGCCAGCGCCAGCTGCATCCAGCCCGCCAGCATCCAGTCCCGCCCGAACGGGACGCCAAACATCGGCGCAATCAAAGGCAGGCTTAGCAGCGCCGAAACAGCGACCGGCCACCCGCTCGGAAGCGGGCGAGGCGATTCCTGTCTCGGGGTGGTGTCGTTAACCAGCGACGCCGCATAACCGGCTTTCTGCAAGGCAGCGATAAGCTTGTCGAGGGCCGCGCCGGTTGCCTTGACTTGCGCTTTTTCAGTGGCAAGGTTGACCGAGGCTTGCGTCACGCCAGGCACGTTTTTCAGTGCCTTCTCGACCCGCGCCACGCATGATGCGCAGGTCATGCCGGAAACGTTGAACGTGAAATCTGTGCTGCCGTTGGTGCTTGTCGTTGCGGTATCCATGGGATTCTCCAGGCGCTATCGCGCTACGATGGACCTTCCAACGGTGGCAACGTCAAGCGCTATCTTGAAACGGCAGCCGGCTGACGCCGCAGTCCCGCGCAGCCTTGCCACGATATGGCAGAGTTTCGCGTAGCAGCCTGCTATTCGACCGGTGCGATTTCAGCCAGAACGCGACCGGGCGCGACCTGGTCTCCGACGCGCGCCAGAACATCGATGAGCGCGCCATCGATCGGGGCAACGATGCTGTGTTCCATTTTCATCGCCTCGATGACCAACAAGACCTGGCCTGCGGTCGCCTTGTCGCCCGGCTTCACATGGACCGCAACCACGAGGCCATTCATCGGCGCTGTTATGCGTCCACTCGTGCGCTCGCTTGCGGCGGTGCCGCACCCGCGCGAGGCGGGCGCATAGGTGGCATCCGTCACGACGTGTTCCGTGCCATCCAGCATGAAGTAGCCAGTTCCCGCGGCCATTGCATACGATACGCGGTGGGCGCGGCCGTCCAGATCGAATGTGACATGGTTCGCGCCCGGCGCGCTGGCGGCAACCTCGGCGAGCCGGTCGCCATGGCGGATCCGCCAAGTGCCGCCCGCGAGGGTAGTCACCTGCAATTCTGCCGCTTCGCCGTCCAGTACCAAGCGGCAAAGCTGCGGATAGGCATGGCTGCTCGACCACCCGCGCAATTCGGCCGGATAGCGCGCTGGCGCGTGGCCGGCCGAATGCAACGCGAGCAACGCCGCCGCCAAGTTGCGCGTGGCCGGGTCGCTCGGGATCGCCGCACGCTCGGTCGCCGGCAGGTGAGTATCGATGAAAGCCGTCGTCGCCTGTCCGGCCACGAACACCGGATGCGTGACGCAGCGCGCGAGAAAATGCCGGTTGGTCTTGACGCCGAGCAGCACGCATTCCTCCAGGCCGTGTTCCAGCCGGCGCAGCGCGTCGCTGCGATCGCGGCCATGCGCGACGATCTTGGCAACCATCGAATCGTAATAGGAGGAGATCGCGCAGCCGCTTTCCAGCGCGTGATCGCAACGCACCGCCGATGGCGCATGCCAGTATGCAACCTCGCCGCTCTGCGGCAGAAAATGCTGCTGCGGGTCTTCGGCACACAGGCGCACCTCGACCGCATGCCCGCCATGCGCCAGTCGCGCATCGATCTGTGCCTGCGTCAGCGGCA
>DHXL01000276.1:11146-11925 GCA_002415335.1 Oxalobacteraceae bacterium UBA5157 | reverse complement strand
ATCTTGAGGAACGGTCCGCGGAAGTCCGGATCGGTCACCATGCGCGCATAGTTGGCAAAGCCGACGCCGACCTTGAAGCCCGGCTGCAGGCGCTCCGCCTGGCTGTTTTCGAAATAGCCGGTGTCGTGATTCGGGCGATAGACGACGCCGGTCTCGAGCCGCGTGAGCGAGCCGTCGGCAGCGCTTTTCCAGAGCGGATTGAGCGGTGCGAATTCGCGCAGGCCGCCATAGTTCAGCAGCAGGTGATCCGGCAGTTCGAGTGTGAGTTGCATCAGGCGCGTGCGGTGCTTGAGCAGTTCCGGCAGCGGCAACGGCTGGTTGAGCTGGAGGCTGTCCCGGAAGTTGTCCGCCCCCAGCGGCAGCATCACGATCTTCGTGGGCTGGCGCCTGCCTGCCAAGGCCAGCGGCGGCGACACGAAACTGCCGGCGCGCAACGCGCTCAGCTTCGCCGCATCGCGCTCGTCCTCTTCGTCGTGCCGGGGCGCCAATACGACGCGGAATTCGTCACCGTCGCGATGCAGCGTATAAGCCAGCGCATGGGCATCGTCGGCCGTGGTTTGCTCGAGCAGATAGGCGCGGGCACGCTCGAAGCTGAGCAGGTTGCTTGATGAATAGTTGGTGAAGCCGATCTGCGCGGTGTACAGCAAGGGAAACGCGACGAAAATCGCCATCGCGGCGAGCCCGGGAAACAGGTAGCGATAGGCGAACGCGATATCCGACAGGTAGATGAAGAAGCCGAGCGACACCAGCGCCAGCACGCCGACCGCCCACACGGTCTG
>DHXL01000276.1:9168-11073 GCA_002415335.1 Oxalobacteraceae bacterium UBA5157 | reverse complement strand
CCAGCTAATTGTCTTCATCGACGGCGACCCTTTTGACGGCGCTTCATTTCACGAGAATCCGCGCCGCAGCGGCGTCCAGCGCATCACGTGGCGACTGTCGTCCGTTCGTGATCGCTTCCAGCGCGGCATCGACCGCGGTATAGAACCGGCTCGCTTCCGGAATGTTCGGCAGCGGCACGCCACTGCGCGCGTTCTCCATCGTGGCGCGGATATGCGGATCGGATTCCAGCTCTTTGAGATAGGCCTTGTTGGCCGGTGCCCCCAGCGGCACATCGGCGTTGATGGTTTTCAGGCTGTCGACGCGCAACAACTGGTGCTCGATGAATTCACGCGCGATATCCTTGACCTTGCTGGGTGCGGCGATCATGCAACCGACGACGCCGACGAACGGCTTCGACCGATGGCCGAACACGCTCGGAATCGGGGCAACGCCGAAATCGATCTTGCTGCGCTTCGCATTGTCCCAGGCCCATGGGCCGGAGATGAACATCGCGACGTCGCCCTTGTTGAAGGCGCCTTCCGCCTGCGCGTATTTGGCGCCCTTCGGCAACTGGCCGTTGCTGACCAGCTCGGACAGCAGCTCGGCGGCCTTGATCGCGCCCGGCGTATTGACGCCGACCCGGCGCGGATCGAGATCGCCGTGGGCGTCGCGCCCGAACACGTAGCCGCCGGCACCGGCCAGCATCGGCCAGGTGAAGAAGGACGTATTGAAGTCCCAGATGATGGCCTTCTTGCCCTTGGCCGCCAGCGCGTGGTCGAGCTTGATCACCTCGTCGAAACTGGCCGGCGGCGTCTTTACCAGCGCCTTGTTGTAGATCAGGCCGATCGCCTCGATCGAAATCGGATAGCCCCAGGTCTTGCCTTGATAAGTGAAAGCCTGCCACGCCACCTCTTCGATTTCGCTGCGTACTTTCTTGCCCGGGTTGACGGGCACGATCAGGCCTGACTTGGCGAGTTCGCCGATGCGGTCATGCGCCCAGCAAAAAATATCCGGGCCCTTGCCGGCACCGGCGGCCGACTGGAACTTGGCCGGCGTGTCTTCCGGATGCTCGACCACGACTTGCACGCCGGACCGCGCGGTGAACGCGTCTCCCACTTTCTGCAATCCGTTGTAACCCTTGTCGCCGTTAATCCATATCAGCAGTTTGAGCTTGTCCTCGGCGTTGGCTGCGGCGCCATGGGCGCACGCCGCCAAAGCGATGCCTGTCGCCAGCAGAGTGCGTACCAGTCGCAACGTGTTGTGTCCGGCTTCCATCACGGCAGCGTATCCAGAGCAGACAGCAAGTCGGGCTCCCCTGGTGGCGCGACGGCCGCTCGGGATGCCGGTGCGCCGCCCGCCGCGGATCCAGCGCTTGCGAGGTTGCAGCGGCGCGTCGGCATCGCCGCGTGCCGGTGAAACGCGATGCCTGCCGCATCGAACAGATAGCAGGCTTCAGGCGGGATGCTCAGCATCAGGGCGTCGCCACCGCACAGCACGGTCTTGCCATCCAGCTCGCAGGTCAGCGCCTCGCCATCGCCTTGCGCCGCAGCGGGGAATGCGCAGTAGGCATGGGTGGTGCTGCCCAGCGATTCGACGAAGGTGACGGTGGTTTCGATCAGGTTCTCTTGCGCGTCGATGCGGAAATGTTCGGGCCGCATGCCGAGCGTCACCTTGTCGCCGGCGCGCGCGTCGCGGGCATCGACCGTGCAGCGAATCACGGCACCGGTCACCAGCCGCACCAGCGCGCTTGCCACGCCCGTTTCGACGATCTCGGCTTCGATGAAATTCATCCGTGGCGAGCCGATGAAGCCGGCGACGAACAGATTGTTCGGGTGTTCGTACAATTCCAGCGGCGTGCCGACTTGCTCGATCCTGCCGGCCGACAGCACGACGATGCGATCGGCCAGCGTCATCGCCTCGACCTG
>DHXL01000276.1:8539-8975 GCA_002415335.1 Oxalobacteraceae bacterium UBA5157 | reverse complement strand
CCTGGTCGTGCGTGACATACACCATCGTGGTCTTGAGTTCTTCATGCAGCTTCGCGAATTCGTAGCGCATGCGCACACGCAGCGACGCATCCAGGTTCGACAGCGGCTCATCGAACAGGAACACCTGCGGCTTGCGCACGATCGCGCGGCCCATCGCGACGCGCTGGCGCTGGCCGCCCGACAGATCCTTCGGCTTGCGGTCGAGCAGGTGATCGATATGGAGAATCCTGGCGGCCTGCTGCACCGCGCGGTCGATTTCGGCCTTCGGCATCTTGGCCAGCTTGAGGCCGAACGCCATGTTGTCGTACAGGTTCATGTGCGGGTACAGTGCGTACGATTGAAACACCATCGCGATGCCGCGTTCGGCCGGCGGCACGTCGTTGACCAGCCGGCCTCCTATCGTCAACTCGCCGCCCGTGATGTCTTCGAGGCCGGC
>DHXL01000276.1:7873-8281 GCA_002415335.1 Oxalobacteraceae bacterium UBA5157 | reverse complement strand
GCGCAACTTTACATCTGCCACGAATCACCTCCGCGCCGCATGCGGCGGCTGGTCTCTTTGAGTAGGGCAGCCACGTCGGCCACCATCTATTTTGTAGCTAATATACATTAAAACATGTGACACCTCAAGACAGAGCAGCTTGTATTTAACGTGATAATATATTTGTAAAGAATAACTTACAGTAAAATTGTGACTACATGATGTAGTCAAACTACTGTAATAAGTTCTTCTGTAGAAATTACTCCAAGCCTCGAAAAAGCTTGGTATTGTGCAACGCACAGACCCACCACCGCAAGAAAAGAAGCGGGCACCAAGGACTCGGCCAATGTATTTCAATAAGGTAGAAACGACCAGTAATTTTGTGTTTTCGAGTGCGGCAAGCAAGACGATCACCGTACGCGATCACGG
>DHXL01000276.1:0-7702 GCA_002415335.1 Oxalobacteraceae bacterium UBA5157 | reverse complement strand
AGCAGGACCGCTTCTATGGAATGGGCGAGAAGAACATCGGCTTCGAGCTGTCGCAGAAACGTACGCAGTTCTGGAACACCGATGTCTTTGCCGATTTCACCTGGGATCAAGTCGAGAAAGGCTCTACCGACCCGATGTACGCCAGCTTTCCCGTGCTGATCATGAAGACCGGCACCAAGTGGGTCGGCATCCTGGTCGACAATCCGTATGCGGTGTTCATGAACACGGGCGCCGACGAAGGCATCTTCCAGCCCGGCGCCGGTCCTTTCGTCCCGGAACTTTTTTTCGGCTCGCGCGCCGGCCAGCCCGATGTCTGGCTGGTGGTGGACGACAAACCGGATGCCCTGGTGCGCAAGCTGCAAACCCTGCAAGGACGTACCCCGGTGCCGCCACTGTGGGCGCTCGGTCACCAGCAATGCCGCTGGGGTTACCAGTCGTATGCCGACCTGAAGCGCATCGCCGACGAATATGAAAGGCGCGAGATTCCGAACGACGGTTTATGGCTGGACATCGACTACATGGACGGCTTCCGGGTGTTCACGATCGACGATGTCCACTTTTCCGATCCGGTCGCGCAAATCAATGCCTTGGCCGAGCGCGGCCATCGCGTCGTGCCGATTCTCGACCCCGGCTTGCGGCGTGACCCGGCGTACCCGGTTTATGCGGCAGCCAAGGAACAGGACCTGCTGTGCAAGACCGTCGAAGGCGAAGACTTTGTCGGCTACGTATGGCCGGGGTATACGGTATTTCCGGATTTCTCCCTGCCTGAAGCGCGCGCCTTCTGGGCCGAGCGGGTGTGCACATTCAGCAAACTCGGGTTCGGCGGCTATTGGACCGACATGAACGATCCGTCGACCGGCTCGGTGCCGCTGGACGATATGCGCTTTGCGCGCGGCGCACTGCCGCATGAGGCATGGCATAACCAGTATGCGCTCGGAATGGCGGTGGCGACGCGCGACGGCATGCTCGCCGCACGGCCCGATGAACGGCCGTTCATCGTTTCGCGCAGCGCATTCCTGTCTGCGTCGCGTCACACTGCGGTCTGGACCGGTGACAATATGGCGAACGAACATCACATGAAAGGAGCCATCGCACTGTCGCTCAACCTTTCGGTGTCGGGCATGCCATTCAACGGGCCCGACGTGCCGGGCTTTGCGCTGGCATCCAGTGCCGGCTTGATGCGCGCCTGGTACAAGCTGGGCTTTCTGTTCCCTTTCCTGCGCAACCACAAGATGAAGGAACAGCCGGACCAGGAGCCGTGGACCAGGGATGACTTGACGACCGCGATCGTCGCCGACTATATTCGGCTGCGCTACAAGCTGCTGCCTTATCTCTACAATCTTTTCCTCGATCAGGCCGAGCAAGGCGATCCGATGCTGCGTCCGGTCTGGTATCACGATCAGTCGCCCGAGTTCGAACGCACCGACGACATGTTTTTCGTCGGCCACGCGATCTTGCAGGCGCCATTCGTGGAACTCGCCGCCGCCAGCCGCGCGGTCCTGTTGCCGAAGCACCGCGATGGCGCATCCTGGTACGACGTGCTGGCGCAAGATTTTGTCGTTGCCGGGACCACCGTTCATCACGACAACACGCCGGAGACCACGCCGCTGTTCCTCGCCTCGCCGGCCGTGATTCCGATGCAGAGCGGGGTCCGCACCAGCAGCAAGAATGACCTGAACACGCTGGACGTCTTGCTGGTATTGGAGCAAGGGGCAGCCACGACCACCACCTATCGCGTCGACGATGGCATTTCGTATGGATTTGAAAAAGGTGAACGCACGGCATTGACGATTTTCGCCTCGTTTGACGCCAACGGTGTCGCTGTCGAGATTCGCGCGTTACAAGACGGATATGGAAAAGTTGCGCTGCGGCTGCTGATTCTCGGTATCGATGGCGGCGCCGAAGTCAGGATCAACGGCACGGCGGCAGAATTGAGTCATGACACGATCACGCTTGCAGGCAGCCGGTTGACCGTATTGGCGACAGCCCGCACCGATTACTAACTGGAGGATTCGATGAACAAGAGATTCATGGCGTCGGTCTGCTTGCTGAGCATTCTTTTGCTGCCGGCGCTTGCCTTCGCCGCCGACACAAAAATCGAACGCATCGAACCCGCATTTTGGTGGGTTGGCATGAAGAGTGAAAAACTGCAGCTGATGGTCCACGGCAGCGATATTGCGGAGTTAAGCCCGCAGCTCAGCTATCCCGGCGTGAGCGTGGAGTCGGTCACCCGCGTCGCCAACAAGAATTACCTGTTCGTGGATTTGCGCATCAAGCCCGACACGGCTGCCGGAAAATTCGAGCTCGTCTTCACCCGCGGTGCGCTGACGATCCGCTATCCGTACGAACTCCTGGCGCGCGAGAAAAACTCGGTGAATCGGGTCGGCTTCAATTCGTCCGACGCCATCCTGTTGATCGTGCCCGATCGCTTCGCCAACGGCGACGCCGCGAACGATCGTGTGGCGGGGTTTCCGGACAAACTGGATCGCTGCAATCCTTCGGCCCGACACGGCGGCGATATCCAGGGGATCATCGATCATCTCGATTACATTGCCGCGATGGGTTACACGGAACTGTGGCCGACGCCGCTGGTGGAAAACAATCAGCCCGACTATTCCTATCATGGTTATGCCGCGACCGATACCTACAAGATCGACGCACGCTTCGGCAGCAATGCGGATTACAAGCGCATGGTCGCCATCGCCAGGCAAAAGGGCATCGGCGTGATCCAGGACATCGTCTTGAATCATATCGGCTCCAGCCACTGGTGGATGAAGGACATGCCGATGAAGGACTGGCTCAGCTATGACGGCAAGTACGTTCCCACCTACCACGCCCGCACCGCGGTGAACGATCCGTACGCGTCGAAGGAAGACAAGAAGAACTTCGTGGCCGGCTGGTTCAGCAAGAACATGCCCGACATGAACCAGAAAAATGCGCTGGTCGCGACCTACCAGATACAAAACACGATCTGGTGGATCGAGTATGCCGGCTTGTCCGGTATCCGCGCGGATACCTACGGCTACTCGGATTCCGCATTTTTGACGGAGTGGTCGCGGCGCGTAATGGACGAATATCCCCATTTCAATATCGTCGGCGAGGAATGGAGCGCAAACCCGGTGGTCGTTTCATACTGGCAGAGAGGCAAGAAAAATCACGACGGCTACGTCTCCTATTTGCCGAGTCTGATGGACTTTCCGCTCAACGAGTCGCTGCGCAACGCCTTGGTCGCCGACGAAGACTGGAACGGCGGATTGAAGGCGCTTTATGAGAAACTAGCGAACGATTACCTCTATCCCGACCCGTCGAACCTCGTGCTGTTTGAAGGCAATCACGACATGAGCCGCCTGTTCAGCGCGTTGAACGAGGATATCGGCCTCGACAAAATGGCGTTGGCCTATGTGCTCACGATGCGCGGCATCCCGCAACTCTACTACGGTACCGAAATCCTGATGACGGGCCCCAAGGTGCGCGACGATGGTGCGATACGCAACGATTTCCCCGGCGGCTGGGCCGGCGACAAGGTCAACGCGTTCACCGGCGCCGGCTTGACGGCACAGCAAAAAGACGCGCAAGCTTTTCTGAAAAAATTGCTGAACTGGAGAAAGTCACAGCCGGTTATTCATAGCGGCAAGGTGATGCACTACGCGCCCGATCACGGGACCTACGTGTACTTCAGATACGACGGCACGAGCAAGGTGATGGTCGTGCTGAACAAGAACAAATCGGCGGCGGTGCTGGCTACCGACCGCTTCCACGAGATGCTGACCAAGTCTTCATCGGCAACCGACGTCATGACCGGACGGCGATTCGATCTTGGCAGCACGCTTTCCGTGCCTGCCCGTTCCGTGCTGATACTCGAGGTGAAGTAGCGCGAACGCGGCGGGCCATGCCCGCCGTGCCGCGCTCAATAGGCGTCGTTCCAGGAAATGCTCAGGCGCGCGGCGCATTGGATCAGCCCAACCATGCTGTAGGTTTGCGGAAAATTTCCCCACTGCTCACCGCTGCCGGGCACCACGTCTTCGGATAGCAAGCCAAGATGATTACGCTTGGCGAGGACCTGCTCGAATAGGTCACGGGCACGCTCCTTTTGTCCGATTTGCGCCAGGGCGATGATCCACCACAGCGTGCATACCAGGAAGGCCGTTTCAGGCAGGCCGAAATCATCCTCTTCGTCGTAGCGCAGCAAGTAATCGCCGCGCCGCAAATGTTTTTCGATGACATTGACGGTCCCCACAAAGCGCGGATCGTCGGGCGCCAGGAACTGGAATTCCGCCATCAGCAGCAGGCTCGCATCGAGCCGCTCGCCGCCGAAGGTCGAAACGAAACTTCCCAGTTCTTCGTTCCAGGCCGCATCGCAAATGACCTGATGGATTTGCTGCGCATGGGCGGTCCATACCGCGCCCCGCTCGTGCAGTTTGAGCCGAATCGCGATCGATGCCAGCCGGTCGCATGCCGCCCAGCACATGATGCTGGAGAAAGTGTGGATGCGCTTGGCGCCACGCAGTTCCCAGATGCCGGCATCCGGGACATTGTAATTCTTGACCGCCTGTTCGCCGAGCCGTTCCAGGTCATGGAACATGCGCATATCGGGTGGGCGCTCAAGCCGATTGTCAAAGAAGGCATGCGTGCTGGCCATCACGGCCGCGCCGAATACGTCGTTCTGAATCTGGTGATAAGCGAGGTTGCCGACGCGTACCGGGCCCATGCCGCGATAACCGGCCAGCGCCGGCGCAACCCGCTCATCGAGCGCGGCTTCGCGCCGAATGCTGTATACCGGCTGCAGCGGCGCATCGCGAGTGTCGGCAATGATGTTGAAAATGTATCCGAGGTAGCGCTCCATGGTGCCGGTCGCGCCCAGGCTGTTGAGCGCATTGACGACGAAGTAGGCATCGCGCAGCCAGCAGTAACGGTAATCCCAGTTGCGGCCGCTGTGAGGCGCTTCCGGAATCGACGTGGTGACCGCCGCGACGATCGCGCCGGTATCGTCGAACGCGTTTAGCTTGAGCGTGATGGCGGAGCGAATGACGACGTCTTGCCATTCGAATGGCACGGCGAGGTTGCGCACCCATCGGTGCCAGTATTTCCGCGTATTTTCATAGAACGATCGCCCGACCTCGCTCGGCGTGCCGTCCACCGTCTGGTCCGGGCCCATCAGCAAGGTGACCGAATCTTGCAGGAAGAACGGCCTTTCATCGGTGATCGCGATCACCGATGCATCGGTAGTCAGGCGCATCGCCTGCGACGATCCAACATACGAGAGGTGATGGGCGCCGCAGCGGACTTCGGCGGCGCTGGCGCCATAGTCGACTGCCGGGCGCACCCGTATCGCAATGCGCGGGCGCCCGGCGGTGCGGCGGATGATCCGCACCAGCATGGAAGGGGAAAACATCCGTCCGTGCAGATAGAATCGCGGCGCGAAATCGATTATCTCGATGCTGTTTCCGGCCTCGTCCACGAACCGACTGGCCAGAATCGCGGAATTTCTCTCATACTGCTGGTCGACCAGCTCGGCGCCATCGAACTGCACGTCGATGAAGCCGGTCGGCACGGTATGCTGTGCCGGCTCGAGCAGGGAGCAGCAGATCGGATCGCTATCGAAATACGGATAGCACCACCAGACGATCGCGGCATCGCGATTGATCAGCGCGCTGGTGCGGCAGTTTCCGACAAGTCCCAGATCGAGTGTAGTCATGCCCATTCCTTCCAATGTGGCCGGGGTGGCGAGGCCCTGGTTTGCCGATTCAGCCATGGCGGGGCGAACCCTGGTGCATCGCATTCTTGCTGTGCAGTTTGCGCAAGCGGCTGATCAACTCGTCCAGCAGGCGCACAACGTCGATCCGGTCATGCAGGAAGAAGGCGGCCGCACTATCGGCCGCCGGCTCGATCCGTACCGACAACAAGTCATGTCGCTGCAACCTGAATACGTCTTCGTCGGTGACGTCATCGCCGAGGTAGATTGCGCTGGGCGCGCCGCTGATCTGCATCAGCCTCTCGAGCGCGCTGCCCTTGTCGGCGGCGTCCTGCGGCAGCAGGTTGAATACGCATTTTCCGGCAACCACACGCGGGCGCGGCTCCATGGCCGCAAACAGTTTCAACAGTTGCTGCTCGGTGTGCAGTCGGTCTTGCGCCGCGCGGAAATGCACCGAGAGCGAAAACTGCTTGTCTTCGATCTGCACGCCGGCGTCAAAGTGCGCCGCATCGCTCAGCGCGGCCGACAGCGCGTGCTTCCACGACGCGCAGGTTTCCATATAGCGCATGGCGTCCGATTCGCCGCTGGAAAGGCCTTCGAGTCCGTGATTGCCTACCAGGAAATCCGGTTCAAACCGAAGCCGGGTACGGATATCGATCAGCGAGCGGCCGGTAATGATCGCGAGCGGCGCGTGGCTTGATAGTTCGACCAGTCGCTGCGAGACTTCCGGCGGCAGGCAGGCCTGCTCCGGCTGCGTCACGATCGGCGACAAGGTACCGTCAAAATCGAATGCGCACAACATGCCGGGCCGGACGATTTCATCGAGGCGCTGCGCGCCGTGTTCAAATAGAGCTAACGACATTGGTGACCCTCTCAACGCAACCATCCGCGGCTTTGCGAACGGATTTTCGACGTAATACGTTCTCGCTGCCGCAGACGGGCGGCGTCCAGCAACATCCGGCCGGCCCATCGATAGACATTGAAATCCTTGACCCGTGCGCGCATGCTGCGCATGCGCTCGCGTTGCTCGGCCTCGGGCATGGTCAAGGCCTGGTACAGCGCCTCGGCGCCCTGCTCGATATGGTAAGGATTGATGATCAGCGCCTCGTGCAATTCGCGCGCGGCGCCGGTGAACTGGCTCAGCACCAGCACGCCGCGCTCGTCATCCCTGGCAGCGATGAACTCCTTGGCGACCAGATTCATCCCGTCGTGCAAGCTGGTCACCACGCAGACCTCGGCGGCCCGGTAATACAGCTGGAGCTGGGACTGCTCGTGATGCTCGATCTTCAGCACGATCGGCGTATAGCTGCCGCTCGAGAAGCGCTGGTTGATGCGCTGCGCGAGGCTGCGCACCCGTGCTTCGAAATTCTGGTATTCCTCCAGCGAAGACCGGCTCGGCGCGGCAATCTGCACGAACGTGAATTTCCCGACCATGTCGGGCTTGAGTTCCAGCATCCTTTCGACCGCCTGAAACCGTTCGAGGATGCCCTTGGTATAGTCGAGCCGGTCGACGCCGATCCCGAGCAACAGTTCCGGCGGCACGGCGAGCTGTCTTCTGATGACCGCCCGGCACTCGGCAACGTTTGGCCCGTTCATTTCCTTCTCGTCCGGCCAGGCGATTGAAATCGGATAGTCCTCGACTTGCGTCAGCTTGCCGCCATAGGTGATGGTCGACGCCTCGGGCTCGATGCGGGTTTCCAGGTAGCGGTCGACGGTTTCCAGAAAATTCTTGCAATGGAATGGCGTATGGAAACCGAGAATCGTGCTCCCTAGCAAGCCGTCGAGAATCTCCTCGCGCCACGGGCAAATGCCAAACGATTCCGAGTTGGGCCAGGGGATGTGCCAGAACGTGATGATGGTCGCCTTGGGCAGGGCTTCGCGCACCATGCGCGGCAGTAACGCGAGGTGATAATCCTGCACCAGCACGACCGGGTCGTCGCTCCGCGCTTCCGCGACGACCGCGTCGGCGAAACGCTGGTTGATCGCGACATACTGGTCCCAGTCGGACGA
>DHXL01000343.1:8297-9320 GCA_002415335.1 Oxalobacteraceae bacterium UBA5157 | reverse complement strand
TTGCAGCACATCACGGCCGGCCTCGAGCGCCTGATCCTGTTCCTGACGCCATCCTTCGTGCTGCTGATTTCTTTCGCATTCATGAACAAGAAAGTGAGCCGGCTGGAATGGATCGCGCTCGGCATTTCCTATCTCGGTGCCGTGCTGGTCTTTATCCATGACGCGCGGCTAGGCGGCGCCAACGTGATGCTGGGCGGCTTGCTGGTGCTCGGTAGTGCGGTGTCGTATGCCTTTTACTTGCTGTTCTCCGGCGAAATGGTGCGCAAGGTCGGTGCGATGCGGCTGGTCGCCTATGCCATGTGCGTGTCGAGCGCCGCGTGCATCGGCCAGTTCTTGCTGCTGCGGCCGCTCTCGATGCTGCAACAGCCGATGGCGGTCTACGGCCTGTCGCTCGTGAACGCCATATTCTGCACGGTGCTGCCGGTATTCCTGACCATGATCGCCGTGTCGCGCATCGGCGCTTCCACCGCTTCGCAGGCAGGCATGGTCGGCCCGGTTTCCACCCTGTTCCTGGGCGCCGTCGTACTGGGTGAGCCGATTACGGCGATACAGCTGGCCGGCACCGCGCTGGTGTTGGCCGGCATCTATTTGCTTTCCAGGAGGAGAGCGTAAGGAGTGGACGATGGACTTGGGAATTCGCGATATGCGCGCGCTGGTCTGCGGGGCCAGCAAGGGTTTGGGGCGAGGTTGCGCCGAAGCACTGGCGGCCGAGGGCGTGCAGGTGACCCTGGTTGCGCGCCACGCGGAAACACTGGAGGCTAGTGCTGCCGAGATACGGCGCAAGACCGGCAGCGTGGTCAATGCCGTCGCCTGCGACATCACGACCATACAAGGTCGCGCGCAGGCACTCGCCGCGTGTCCGCAACCGGACATCCTCGTGACCAATGCCGGTGGTCCGCCCACCGGCAATTTTCGCGACTGGAGCCGCGACGATTGGATTGCCGCACTCGACGCCAACATGCTGACGCCGATCGAACTGATCAAGGCGACCGTCGACGGCATGCTGGCGAGGCGCTTCGGCCG
>DHXL01000343.1:4733-8143 GCA_002415335.1 Oxalobacteraceae bacterium UBA5157 | reverse complement strand
GTCGCTCAAAACGTGACGATCAATAACCTGCTGCCCGGTCCGTTCGATACCGATCGCCTCAACGCGATTATGGTCGCGTCGGCCAAGGCGGCCGGCAAGGAGCTGCATGAAGTGCGGGAGGCGCGGCGCCTGCAGAATCCGGCGCAACGCTTCGGCACGGCAGCGGAATTCGGCGCGTTTTGCGCGTTCCTGTGCAGCCGGCACGCTGGCTATCTGACCGGACAGAATATACTATTGGATGGCGGCGCCTATCCCGGCACCTTCTAAACATGGCGACGTGATCCTACTGCGCGGGCCGATCTCGCAGCTCCGATGCTTACCCTACACGCGTAGGATTGCGCCTCGATGCGAGATCGGCCCGCGCGCTGCGACTCGTGTCGCCACGTACAAAGTCTCTTGTGAACATTCTTACTCGGAGCAGCGGTGAAAATACGGATTGCCTTGATCGCGCATGACAGGAAGAAAGACGACATGATCGTGCTCGCGGCCGAGCATGAAAACCTGTTGCGGGGCTGCGTGCTGGTGGCCACCGGCACCACCGGCAAACGCTTGTCGGACGAAATCGGATTGACGGTGGAACGCAAGTTGTCGGGCCCGTTCGGCGGCGATCTGCAAATCGGCACGGAACTGGTCGAAGGCAGGATCGACTGCGTGATCTTCCTGCGCGACCCGATGACGTCGCAACCGCACGAGCCCGATATCAATGCACTGGTGCGCGTATGCGACGTGCATAACGTCGCCTGCGCAACGAATATGGCCACCGCGCGGCTGCTGTTGACGCAACTGCACTCGACGCAGCATCGACATTCTCATTCCTGAGCGAGGCAAACATGAACAAGACGAGTGTGAGCAAGGCGATCCGCATCTTCAAAACAGGCGGTCCGAAAGTGATGGAGTATCTCGATGTCGAGGTCGGCGATCCGGGCCCCGGCGAGGCGCGGGTACGCCAGGCCGCGTGCGGCCTGAACTATATCGACGTGTATTTCCGCACCGGGCTGTATCCGCAGCCGCTGCCCGGCGGGCTGGGGATGGAGGGTGCCGGCATCGTTGAAGCGGTTGGCGCCGGCGTCAACCATGTGCGAGTGGGCGATCGCGTGGCCTATGCCGGGCGGCCAACCGGCGCGTATGCGCAAACGCGTGTGATGCCTGCCTCCATCCTGCTCAAACTGCCGGACGCGATCCCGCTCGAGACTGCGGCCGGGATGATGCTGCAGGGCTTGACCGTGCAGTACCTGTTCCGCCGCACGTTCGCGCTACGCGGCGGCGAAACCATCTTGTTCCATGCCGCCGCGGGAGGCGTCGGATTGATTGCCTGCCAATGGGCCAAAGCGCTGGGCGTCACGATGATCGGCACCGTCGGCTCGGATGAAAAGGCGGCATTGGCGAAGGCGCACGGCTGTGCCCACACCATCAATTACAACCGAGAAAATTTCGTCGAGCGCGTCAAGCAAATCACCGGCGGCAAGGGCGTGCCGGTAGTCTATGACTCGATTGGGCAGGATACCTTCACCGGTTCGCTCGATTGCCTGGCTCCGCTCGGCATGATGGTGAGCTACGGCAGCGCATCTGGCCCGGTCGCGCCATTCAGCTTGAACGAACTGGCGTCGCGCGGTTCGCTGTTCATCACGCGGCCGTCAATATTCACTTACACCGCCCAGCGCGAAGACCTGGAGTCGATGGCGGCGGATTTGTTTGGCGTGGTGACGAGCGGGAAAGTGAATATCGATATCAACCAGCGTTATGCCTTGCAGGATGCGGCTCAGGCGCATCGCGACCTTGAGGCCCGCAAGACGACCGGCTCGAGCATATTGATTCCCTGAGTTGACCTTGACCAACACGCCATTTCCTGACGCTGTGAGACCCGCAGCCGAGACCCGGAGGCAAGAGCTGGACACGCCCGTGATCGACGGCTCGCCCAGGTTTGGGCGCTGGTTAATCGTGCCGGCGATCGTGGGACTGCTGATGGGACTCTTGACCTTTGCCTCAGTAGCGTTTTATTCCTGAGCGCGCCGCAAGCAATCAGCATGGAAAATAGACCCGTCAACCCCGCCGCCCCCGGCGTCGCCCTGTCTGCAGCCAGGCGGATGTCAATATTGCAACGCTTGCTGGCCATTGCACTCGATTTGACGGTGGCGGAGCTGGACGCTTTCTCGGGACGCCTGTCTGACGCATTTCTCAAGCACGCGAGCCAGACCGTGCGCATCAGCGAAGCCGAGGTGGGCCGGAATGCGTTTGCTCGGCTGAAGAGCGATCGGCCGGAATTCAGCCGCATCGTGACCGAACGCCTGGGGCATCTGCTGCACGAAGAAATCGCTTCCCTTGACAAGGATCGCGACGCAACGTCCGATACCAGTGACGAGGATTTGTCGCTCGTCACATTCGACGAGATGGAAAGCAAGGTCATGCTCGCCAACGTCTGCCAATTGATCGATGAGCATCATGCGGAACTGCTGGCCGCGCTTACTTTGCGCCTGGCCCGCCTGCTCGATCGCGACGATCTGACACTGGCACAAAATCCGTTTCGGCCCGCCTTGCTTTTGCAAGCAATCGACGATGCGTGGTGCACATTCGACGCGGCGCCCGAATCGCGCGCGCTGCTGTTGCGTTTGCTGAGGCCGGACGTAGTCCCGCAATTGCAGCCGGTATTGCGCGCGTTGAACGACGCCTTAATCGACAGCGGCATCGAGCTGCGCGCCAAGGCCAGGCCTCGCGGCACAAATGCAACGCCTCGCTCGCAGCCGCCGCCAAGCGACAAGCATGGTGAGACGCGCGCCCCATCACCGTATCACAAGCTGCAGCGCTGGCTGATGGCTGTCGGCAAGGCCGAAATCGGCGGCGACCATCGGCGCGCGGTGCCGCGTGACCTCCCATCCCGCATCGGTGGCACGACGATCGCGCCGGCATTGTACGGCTACCTGAGCGAGCGGCAAAAGCAGCTGCCGCGAGCGGGCGCGTCGCCAGATGCCGATGACATTCGCGCCGGCGGCACAATCTTGCGCGAGATCAAAGACTTGGCGCCGCAGGGCAGTTTCTCGGTCTTCGACGAGAACACGCTTGAGTTGCTGGCACGCATCTTTGATTACATTTACGTCGAGCAAAATATACCCCCGGATTTCAAGAAACTGATAAACCGGCTGCAGATTCCAATATTGAAAGCGGCACTGATCGACCACAATTTCTTTTTCCGGGAGACCCATCCGGCACGCCGCCTGGTCGAACATCTGGCGCGATCGGGCATGGTCTGGGATCAGGGAAAAGGACACGACGATCCGTTGTACAAGATGGCGGAACAAATCGTCGAGCGGGTGCAACGGGAATTCGAGCAGCAAATCGCCTTGTTTTCCGACGTGGTGTCCGATCTCGAAGCTTTTCTGGAGTTGGAAGGCCAGTCGCTGGAAACCGATCTGTCC
>DHXL01000343.1:0-4610 GCA_002415335.1 Oxalobacteraceae bacterium UBA5157 | reverse complement strand
AAACCGATCTGTCCAAGTCGATTGCGCGCGCGATGCGGCAGGAGAGATTGGGACAGGCGCGTCTATCGGCAGAAGAAGATGTTGCGCGACAGATTGCAACCGGCGAGGTCGCCGGGTTCGTCGAAAGCTTCCTGGAAAGCCAGTGGACCCGGGTCTTGACGCTGGCGCATAGCGTCAAGGAGACCAAGCCGGACGCGCTGGTGCAGGCACGCAAGACGATGGATGATTTGGTCTGGAGCGTCAAGCCCAAGAGCAGCCCGGAGCAGCGCAAGGCGCTGGTGGCCAGGTTGCCGGCCTTGTTGTCGATGATCAACGCCTGGCTCAACGCGATCAAATGGGACGAGCCGGAGCGCGTGCTGTTTTTCTCGCATCTGGTCGAACGGCACGCCGCGATGGCTCGGGTCCAGCTTGAACTGTCGCCGCGCCGCCAGGTCGAATTGGCGGTGAATGTGGCGCAACGAGCGAGCGAGCGGCGCATGAGCATGCGCGTGCAACAGACCGAACAGCAGCCGCAAGACGAATTCGCCCGGCAAGTAAATGGCCTGGTATGCGGCCAATGGATAGAGTTCTCGCGAGCGAATGGGGAGCGGACAAAATTCAAGCTGGCCTGGATTAGCCCACAGCGCGGCCAGTTCATTTTGACGACCCGACAGGGACATGAATCGTTCTCGTTCGGAGCCGGGGAACTGGCGCAAACGCTGCGTGACCATAGCGCCGAAATTGTGTCGACCGTGTCGGTGATCGACCGCGCGCTGGCCGCGGCGCTCGATGAGATTGTTCCCTAGCGCCGGGTTTCCTCGTTGATTGGTAAAATGCGTTCTCGCTTCGTTTTCCTTCCCAACCAGGCTCCCCTATGCGCACCGACACTCCCGCAGCAATTTTCCGCAAGAACTACACAGCGCCCGGCTACTGGGTCGAGACTGTCGAGATCGGCTTTGACCTCGACCCGGTCGCGACCCGAGTTGCGACCCGCATGTCCCTGAGGCGCAATCCTGGCAGCCCGGTCAAGGACATTGTGCTGTTCGGCGAGCAACTTGAACTGATCCAGTTGCGCATGAATGGGCAAACGCTGGGCAAGCGCGCTTACAAGCTCACGCAAGGCACGCTGCAGATCGCCGGCGCGCCGGATGAAGTGGTGCTGGAAATCGAGACCATCACCCATCCTGTCAAAAACACGTCGCTCTCCGGATTGTACGTTTCGAACGGGAATTTTTTCACGCAATGCGAGGCCGAGGGATTCCGCAAAATCACTTATTTCCCGGATAGGCCCGACGTGATGGCCAAGTACACCGTGATGCTGCGTGCCGACAAAAGGAAATACCCGGTGCTTCTGTCGAATGGTAACCTGGTGGAAGAGGGCGATCTCGGTGACGGGCGCCACTACGCCAAGTGGGAAGACCCGTTCAAGAAACCTTCCTACCTGTTCGCGCTGGTCGCAGGCAATCTGGTCTGCCAGGAAGAAAAGTTTAGACTCAAGTCGGCGCGCGAAGCGCTGCTGCAGGTATGGGTTGAGGACGGCAATCTCGACAAGACGCAGCACGCGATGGATTCGCTGAAGAAGAGCATCCGCTGGGATGAAGAACGCTTCGGCCTGGAGCTCGACCTGGACCGGTTCATGATTGTGGCGGTCGGTGATTTCAACATGGGCGCCATGGAAAATAAGGGATTGAATATTTTCAATACCAAGTTCGTGCTCGCCAACTCGCGCATCGCGACCGATGCCGACTATGCCAATATCGAATCGGTAGTGGGGCATGAATACTTCCACAACTGGACCGGCAACCGCGTCACCTGCCTCGACTGGTTCCAGCTGTCCCTGAAAGAGGGCTTGACCGTATTTCGCGACCAGGAATTTTCGGCCGACATGGTAGGCACCGACAGCGGCCGCGCGGTCAAGCGCATTGAAGACGTGCGCATGCTGCGGCAGACGCAATTCTCGGAAGACGCGGGGCCGATGGCGCATCCGGTGCGGCCCGATTCCTACGTGGAAATCAATAATTTCTACACCGTCACGATCTATGAAAAGGGATCGGAAGTGGTGCGGATGTATCAGACCTTGCTGGGCCGCGCGGGATTTCGCAAGGGAATGGACTTGTACTTTACACGGCATGATGGACACGCAGTCGAGTGCGACGATTTCCGCGCTGCGATGGCCGATGCCAATGATCGCGACTTGAGCCAGTTCGAACGCTGGTACAGCCAATCGGGTACGCCACGCGTCAAAGTCACCGCCAGCTATGATGCGGCGCAGAAGATCTATGCGCTGACTTTGACGCAATCGTGCCCTGCCACGCCCGGACAGGCGCACAAATCTCCGTTTCATATTCCTATTGCCGTGGGTTTGCTGGGCCGTGATGGGCGCGATCTGCCGCTGCGGCTTGATACCGCTCCAGATGCCGGCGGGCAAACCACAATGGTGCTTGAGTTGACGCAGAAGCAACAGACTTTCCGTTTCTGGGATATCGCCGACAAGCCGGTGCCATCGCTCCTGCGCAACTTTTCCGCACCGGTCGTCTTGGAGTTCGATTACTGCGAAGCCGACCTTGCGTTCCTGATGGCGCACGATAGCGATCCTTTCAATCGATGGGAAGCGGGCCAACGCCTGTCCATGCGCAAGTTGCTGAGCTTGGTCCAGGTGGCGCAGAATGGAGTCGGCGAGCTCGCGGTCGACGCCGCGCTCGGCGATGCATTCCGGATCACCTTGAACGACCAGGCGCTGGACCCGGCTTTCCGGCATATCACCCTCACGTTGCCCTCGGAAACGATGATAGCTGAGCAAATGGAGGTGATCGATCCGCAAGCGACTCACACCGCGCGCCGCTTTCTGATTCAAAGCCTGGCGCGGGCGCTTTGCGCCGACCTGTCTTCAGCTTACGCGTCGAACCAGACGCCGGGCGCATACAGCCCGGACGCGGCATCGGCGGGTAAACGCGCTTTGAAGAACACTGCGCTTGCATACCTGTCCGAACTCGATGATGTGGATGCACATGCCTTGGTTCAACGCCAATCGGATAGCGCCAACAACATGACCGACCGCCTAGCCGCGCTGACCTGCCTGGCTAATAGCCACGCGCCTGCGAGGCTTGCCGCCCTTGCCAAATTTTATGCCGATTTCGAACACGAGCCGTTGGTGATCGATAAATGGTTTATGTTGCAGGGGATGGCACGCACCACGGATGTGGCGGCGGTACGCGCGTTGATGCGGCATCCCGCCTTCACGCTCAAGAATCCAAACCGCGCGCGCAGTTTGATATTCAGCTTCTGCAACGGCAATCCGTCGCGCTTCCACGCGAATGATGGCAGCGGTTACGTATTCTGGGCTGAGCAGGTGATTGCGCTCAATGGCATCAATCCGCAAGTTGCGGCTCGGCTGGCGCGTACGCTCGACCGGTGGCGCAAGTATTCACCGGCGCTGCAAAAGAAGATGCGTGCCGCGCTGCAAAAAGTGGCAGACGCGCCAAAACTCTCGCGCGACGTGCTGGAAGTCGTCAGCAAAGCTCTCGCCGCCTGATGTATTCACTTGTCGTTTTGACCAAAGGAAATCAATGAAACGTATTAGCCTCACCCAGTACCTGGTGGAAGAACAGCGCATGCATAACTCGATTCCAGCCGAGCTACGTTTGCTGATCGAGGTCGTCGCGCGCGCCTGCAAGACGATCAGCCATGCAGTCGGCAAGGGTGCTTTGGGCGATGTACTGGGCAGCGCAGGGAGCGAAAACATCCAAGGTGAGGTGCAGAAGAAACTCGATATCCTGTCCAATGAAATCCTGCTGGAAGCCAATGAATGGGGCGGTCACCTTGCCGCCATGGCATCGGAAGAAATGGAATCGATCCACCCGATTCCGCACCGCTATCCGATGGGCGAATACATGCTGCTGTTCGACCCGCTGGACGGATCCAGCAACATTGATGTCAACGTGTCGATCGGCACTATCTTCTCAGTGCTGAAGGCGCCCGACGGCATGGTCACGCCGACCGAAAAGGATTTTCTGCAGCCTGGCAGCAAGCAGGTCGCGGCCGGTTATGCGGTGTACGGGCCGCAGACCGTGCTGGTATTCACGACCGGCGACGGCGTCAACTGCTTCACGCTGGATCGCGAGATGGGCTCATGGGTGCTGACGCAAAAGAATATGCGGATTCCGAGCGAGACAAAGGAATTTGCGATCAATGCATCGAATGCTCGTCACTGGCATCCGCCGGTCACGCGTTACGTCGACGAAATGTTGGCCGGCAAGACGGGACCGCGCGGCAAGGATTTCAACATGCGCTGGATCGCATCGATGGTCGCGGACGTACACCGCATCCTCAATCGTGGCGGCATCTTCATGTATCCGGCCGATGCACGCGAACCAGATATGCCTGGCAAATTGCGCCTGATGTACGAAGCCAACCCGATGGCTTTCATCATTGAACAGGCGGGCGGCGCGGCGACGAATGGTCAGCAGCGCATCATGGATATACAGCCGCACAAGCTGCATCAGCGCGTCCCGGTATTCCTCGGCTCCAGCAATGAAGTCGAGCTGGTTACCGCATATCACAAGGCAGGCTGAGAACGAAATGGCGGGCCGAAAAACATTTTTCGACAAACGCTTGCCAATCTTCCGCAACGT
>DHXL01000223.1 GCA_002415335.1 Oxalobacteraceae bacterium UBA5157 | reverse complement strand
ATTCATCATGCTTCGAAAATTGCAAAAGACGACTTCCATACTGCTATGATCAAACCGAATAATCAACTGCCTTCTTACTTTGATCAATCGCAGCAATTTTGTGTCTCCTTTGCTGGGCACAGGGATGGAGCAATCATGTCGTCAGCCACCACGGACACACCGGCAAACGGGACTTCAGCTGCCTCCGCTCCGGCCGCGCCGAATTCAGCTGCCGTTGCCGCGGCGCGGCCGGTCTGGTCGGTCCGCGACAAGGGCTTGATCGTCATCGGCGCGCTGGTGGTCTATTCAATATTTATCGCCATCTTCGTCTTCCACCAAAAGAACCTCCTGTTGCACGATTTCGACGAGATACAACAATCGGTAGAGGTCGATGGCATATTGAAGCAAGTCGATGCAGCGGTCTTTCAATCGGTGATGGCCACCTATGCCAACATCGATGCACTTGATCGCGCGGCGGTGATGCAGCGGATTAAATTTCACTATCAAACACTGTTGAACAAGCATGCGGAACTCGTCGCGCGCGCGCCGCAATACAACTTGAACCTGGCCGGGGTTGACGCCGCCATGACGAGGGCTGACAACAATCCATCCAAAGCCAACATGAGCTTGCTGATCCAGGAGCTGTTGAAGATCGAGAATGAATTCACCCAGCTCACCGCCGAGGGCCAGGAATCGCGCAATCGCATGACCACAAATTTCCGCAAGCTGGGTGATTCCGTAGTCATGACGGCGCTGCTGCTGGGGATGCTGGGGCTGGCACTACTCGGCACCCTCACGATGCTTTTTTTCCGGCAGCTGAAAGTGGATTTGCGCACCCTGCAGACAAGAGCGATGGACATCGTGAATGGGTATCGCGACGCGCCGTTGCCGATCAGCCGCCAGGATGAAGTGGGCCAGTTGATGGGGGCCATCAACGATATGGCGAGCGCGCTGGACACGCGGGAAAATGAGTTGATGATCGAACGGCAAAAATACTTTCACCAGGAAAAAATGGCGGCGATCGGCGCTCTGGCAGCCGGGGTCGCGCATGAAATCGGCAATCCGATTGCAGCGATTGCCGGCATCGCACAAGAGATGAAGGAACGCCGCAACGCCGAATGCGCCGGGTGCAGGCCCGACCTGATCCATGTACAAACCCAGCGAATCGCAGCGATCACGCGCGAAATATCGCAATTCGCGTCGCACCAGACGGTCGAAGCCCAGCTGCTTGATTTAAACGGCCTGTTGCGCACCACCAGCAGCCTGATGCGCTACGATCAGCGGTTGCGCCGCGTGGTATTGAAATTCAATCTCGACGATCAGTTGCCGGCAATTTACGGCGTCGCCGACCAGCTGACGCAGGTCATCATGAATCTGCTGGTCAACGCAATGGACGCGTTGCAAGACGTGGTCGATCGCGCGCCCGTGATTACGATCGGGACGCGAGTACAGGGCGAACAAGTTGCTCTCTCAATCGAAGACAACGGCAGCGGCATAGACAGCAAGACGCTGACGCGCGTGTTCGAGGCGTTTTTTACCACGAAAGCGGTCGGCCACGGAACCGGTTTGGGACTTTCGCTGTGCTACTCGATCATGCAAAAGAATGGCGGCTCCATCAGCCTCGATTCGACACTGGGCGCAGGCAGTTGCGCCCGCGTTCTTTTTTCTACGACTGAAGCCGCTTACAAAGGGACGAACCTGTTATGACTTCGCTGGAAGTACTGATCATTGACGATGAACCCGTCATCCGGCAAATGCTGGCCGCCCATGTGGGCAGAGCCGGTCACTCCGTGAGCCAGGCCGCTAATGGCGCCACTGCCCTCGAGCGACTCTCGACTGGAGACGTGGATGTCGCGATCTGCGATATCCAGATGCCGGACATCAGCGGTCTTGAATTGCTGCGGCGCGCGCGTGCCGCCGGAATCGATACCAGTTTCATCATGATGACCGCCTACGCATCGGTCGATACCGCAATCGAAGCGATCAAGGCCGGTGCCGCCGACTACATGATCAAGCCGCTGCGCAATGAAGAGGTCATGCACCGCTTGCTGAAGGTTAGCGATCTGCGTGGCCTGCGCGCCGAGAACCAGGTATTGCGCAACCTGGTACTTGGAAAGCGAGAAGACGCGTTCAGCTTCCTGTCGCCTGCGATGCGAGAGCTGGAGCGATTGGTCGGCAAGGTCGCGCCAACCGATAGCACGGTGCTGGTCACCGGCGACAGCGGGACAGGCAAGGGCGTCATCGCGCGTCTGATTCATCAACAAAGCCCGCGCGCCGATGCACCCTTCATCCCGGTTAATTGTGGCGCGATTCCCGAAAATCTGATGGAAAGTGAATTGTTCGGCCATACCAAAGGCTCCTTCACCGGCGCCGACAAGGCACGCAAAGGCTTGTTTCTGGAGGCCGATAAAGGCACAATTTTTCTCGATGAAATCGGAGAGCTTCCGCTGCAGTTGCAGGTCAAGCTATTGCACGTGATTGAAGAAAAAATGGTGCGCGCGGTCGGCAGCGAACAGGCCCGGCGCGCGGACGTGAGGATTGTCGCTGCGACGAATCGGGATCTTCGAAAAATGGTCAGCGAGGGACGGTTCCGCGAGGACCTGTATTTCCGGCTGAGCGT
>DHXL01000400.1:542-12804 GCA_002415335.1 Oxalobacteraceae bacterium UBA5157 | reverse complement strand
AAGGCCCCGGCCTGGAGCAGCGCCTCTTGGCGGCGAAATTCCATGACGCCGGCAGGGTCACCATCATAAGCGGTTTTTGGCATCAACGCTTCCGGGTGAACAATCATTGGAATACCTTTTTCTAAAATCGTCAGACTGCAAATCTTTCACCGCTCCGGACGCTCAGGCATTGCCTTGGAGGGCTATCGGGCAATCCAAGACTGGTTTGCACCTTGACCGACGCGACCGACTGGGCTTGCATTGACTGCACATTTCGTAGCCGATTGCGAGGGTGGGTAATCCCCCCATTTCTAGCAGTACTCGGCAGTAGAATGGATTAAGTTTTCGTTGCCCAACTTCTGTTTGGGGGTCATGCCGCCGAGCGCCATATTGGGTCGCTCGTTGTTGTAGGTCCAAAGCCCGGCGGTCGCGCCCTGCTGGACTTCGTCTAGGAGTCTGTCGGACTATGGGTACAAAAGAAACTTTTTTGGCGCTATGCTCAAATTTTGAGCACGATTTCCGCGTTTAAATGGCCTCAACGACTTCGCCTTTCGTTTTTCATCTGCTGTGGACGTCTAATCGCGTTTCGGTTTTCTAAGTCCGACAGACTCCTAGGGTGCCAAACAGGTTTTGAGCAGCGCAATCTTAGCATGCAGTACGGTTAGATCGCTCGACGTAGGCGTTTTTTTCAGGGCTGCCGCATCAAAAGTCGTTAACAATCAACAACTTGCAAGATAGCTAACATTACCACTCGTAAACAATATTGAAATGTGTTGTCTATAGTGCTCAATGGCCCTGCGCGCCATCTCTTGCGTTGAGATGGCGCTACCACTTTTTTCGTAGTGCCTCCGCGACGATCTCAGCCTTGATTCACTCTTCGGCGTACATCTTTTTCAGCCGTCGGTTCTCTTCTTCGAGTTCCTTCATGCGAGCCAGCATCGACGCATCCATGCCACCGAATTTGGCATGCCACTTGTAAAACGATGCGAGCTCATGCCGTGTTCGCGGCAAAGCTGGGCGGCGGAGTTGATTGGCTACGTGGAAATCGTACCGTAGGGGGGCGTTGTTGCGTAAATCAAAATTTCCGAAAAATGGCCGCTTGGCGGACCATTTTCAGATCTTTACTGATACCGGCATTCCGAGATTTGTCATTCTGTTGAGCGCAGACGCACTGACCCATGCCTCAGTTTTTTGTTGAGGCAATGCGCGCGCTTTCATCGTGTTGCCGAAAATGTGCTTGTAGCGTTGCATCGCCAGCTCAACATAGTTGCGCATGCTGTAGCCTGTGATCTGCTGCCATGCGATGCGCCCCAATTCCGCAATGGTTTGAATATGCTGGTCTCGTTGGGTATGACCAGTTACAGAAACCACTGCTGTTTTATGGGGTGGAATGACCACTTGCGCATCGGATTGCTTGCCAAAAACAGCTTCCGATACAGGATCGCCGTCGTAGGCACCATCCGCCAAGAACGTGTCGAACGACGTGGTGATCTGGTCGAGCATATCGGGAATGGCGGTGGAGTCGCCAACTTCCGGCGTAGTCAGTTCGCACGCAAGAATTTGATGCTTTTCATCGATAGCGAGATGCAGTTTGCGCCAAGTGCGCCGAGCAGGAATGTCGTGCTTTTCCTGGTGCCATTCGTCTTTTCCGTAAACTTTGAGTCCGGTGCTATCGACAATCACGACGCTACCCGGTTCCATCGCTTTGGTCAGGATATGCGCCGGCAATTCGATGCTGCGTCTGGAAATACTGCTGAAATCAGGAATGGCGATATCGGCTTTCATGACGCGAGCGAGCGACGTCATCAAGCCTTCAGTTTGGCGTAACGGCAGATGAAATACCTGGCGAATCAGTTCGGCGGTTTCTATCGCAACATTGGAATATTCCTGCGGTCGGCCGCGGCCACCAGTCTTCGCTGGACGCCACCCAGCTATCGCATCCTCGGTGAACCAGATCGTGAAATCGCCACGTTGACGCAACGCGTCGTTATAATCACGCCAGTTCGTCACCTTGTAACGAGACTTCTTGATCTTGTGTCGACGACTTTCGTTAAATTTGTATGGCATCGCTGTCGGGGCATGTGGTTTTTACAGAATCATGCCAGATCGCATACTCTTCGGCCGAATTATCGATTTACGCAACAACGCCCCGTGACATGGTGATCAGTGGCGGCGTCATCAGCGGCAATCATTTCACAGCCACGGTCACGTCGCCGACCATACCCGCCGCAACCCATACGACGATCAGCGGTGCCTTCTACGGCGCTACCGGTAACGAAGTAGCCGGCACCTTTGTACTGAGCGATCCGTCGCCAGGGCCGGGCATGATTTTTATAGGATCGTTTGGCGCAAAACCGTGACGGGTTGAAACCGGCAGCCTGAAAAGGGGCTAATTAAGTATTTTCCAATCCGAAAGTGAGTCTGAACGAAGGCTTGAGAATCTGAGTAAATAGAATATTTCGAGTACAAACGTAGCGTGCTATATGCCCGCAACGATCGCGCTGTAATTGACAACGAGGACGATTGGCCATAAGGCCTGTGATGGACATGCGGTGGTGTTTGCGTCGAACACTGCGAAATGTTGACCCCTTTCTACCGAATAGCGGCGGTTCCCGGACATACGCTATTGCGGCGAAGGCCACGATGCCGGTGGCGAACAGGTTTTTAAAAGTACCAACAAAAATACCATCATTTTGTTGGTATCTCAAGAAGCGGTCTGAAATGGCATGAAACAAAGAAAAACCCGCAATGCTAGGAAACATGCGGGTTTTGAGAGGATATGGAACGAATTGAAACAACTGGATGGTGTGGGACCGGAATCGAAAAGTGCCCGGAAAGCTATGCTGGTAAAGGGCTTGCATTTTCGCGTTTCAACTTATACCCCAAAAAGTACCCCCAATTTATTTTGCTGCGCTGTTATTTGAGAAGTGAAGCCCACGCTTGCTGCTTCAATCCAAGATCGATAACAGCGCCGCTTGATGTTCTTTCGGCAGCGGCTAAACTGATTCTTGCCACTTTGGGTGCTTACCGTGGGGTCTGCCCACTTTGAAGGTAGGTCCGAAGCCCAATGCTCAGCACGCATCAGCGGGAAATCGGGTTCCCGCTCAAAGTGGCTTCATCGCCGGACGCCTGCACAGAAAATCAGAGGGCCATTCCCAATTTGAATTTCTTTTGAATCGGGGAAAAATTCTGCGCGTGGCTTCACACGAGGTTTCCAGCCAAAAGGTTGCAGAGATTCAACCCGCCCCCTTGCTCTCAAGCTCCCCTCTCGCCTGCGCGCGCGTGAAGCGTTTTTCCGTAAGTTTGTTGAAATATGACTGCACAGACGGGTCTCCGTCCAGCTTCATCCAGACTTATTGGCCCCCTACCATCAGTAAGGTCAGCGACGCACTATCGGGCGCGCCCGGGCGGCCCGCGCTGCCTTCACACCGTCTAGCCAGTCACCTCCACCAGCATCAAGCGCGGCGTCAATCACCTCTTGCGGAAGGCAGTAAACCGAAGCCCATGCAGCGCGCCCGTCGCCCGTATTGGTTGGGAAGTCGCGGCGTTCAATAGGCCATCCGTACTTCCTCACCAGCGCCCGGATAACCGTGCTTAGGCCGGTTTTACGATTCTCGAAAATGCTTTCAATGCCGGCCATATCCTCAGAAGCCAGAAGGACGGCCAGCACTTGGGCGCGCATCGTGATGGGCCCTTTCGGGAACTTGCCCGGCTTGCGTGGTTTCATTCCCGCACGACTAGAACTTTAAGCCAGGCGTAGGAGACGTGACGGGCTCCGGGACATCTGAAACAGGTTCCGAGACAGGCTTCAAATTCCAAAGCGCTCCTATGCTCGCTATCTCATTGTAGGTCTTATAGGCCATAAATTGCTCCCCCTCGGCTTGGTACGCCATGGCGCTTCCATCATCGCCAACTAATCGCGTAACATGTGAAAGTTCGACAATCACTTTGCCAACGTTGAAGCTCGCGTCGTCTTGCAATTTGAGAGTGATTACACCAATCTCTTTATTCCCCTCAATGGCTCTTGTTAGAGCACTTATTCCCGCTTTCATAGCGCCCGCATTCTTGGAATTGCTCGCCTCCGAAATTGTCACGACATAACGAAATCTATCTCCTACGTAGCGCATTCTGAGAGACACTTCCACCGGTAAAGCTGGAAGTTTACCCACTGACAGAGTTTTGGCCGGGGATCGTATTTCGTCCGACTCTTTCTCTGTTGATAGGGCTGTTTTTGTCGATCCAACGACCGCATAAGCTGCACCCGTGTACCGATTCAGGATATAGGTTGCGCCTTTTTCCGTCGAAATTTCATAAATCCCTTTGTCACCACAACCAGCTAGCAAAAGAACGCCCGTAAGAGCTACCCGCCTTGATAAAACTATAGATGGTTGACCGACTCAAGCCCGTGCGGGCTTTTACGGCTGGCAAACGGATAATTGCATGTTGCGCCATGTTGTACACCTTCGTGTGTTGTTGAACATGACGTCATCGTAGGGAGTTCTCGAAATAGAAAATACGCGCGAACGGTCGCGGAAACAGCCGGAAGTGGATACCTGCTGTCTTGAAGAACCTCACCAATACTAGGGTGCGGAAGGGCGCGGGGGTTTATTTGCGTGGGCCAGTAGTCAGTCCATCAGCACGGAGAATTTGCGCCATCACTTCGGCAACTCGTTTGGCCACATCTTGTGATTCAAGCCAATTAGCTACTTGATCACTGGTCGGTGCAGTAGTGGCATCTTCCGGGTCGTAGGTACTCCACCATTCGCGTGCCGCTGATGCCAGTTTCTTCAGCAACTCCGTTTCGTGGCTTCCCCAAGGCCATGCAGTCCGATTCGTCCGGCCTGCAGTGGTGCCACACTGCGAAGTCAATAGAGATCGTCGCAGCTCAAGTTCTTTTGGTGACAAATCCCAGTCAGAAAAAAATATGGCGTCGTGCGCCGCGATATGATCTACCTTAACGTAATAACGTGTTGCCCAGTCTGGCAATTCATGACCTGTCGTCACATCGTGGCGCTTGCCTTTCTGTCTCAAATAAACATAATCTTCGGCGTCGTCAGCGAAAGGGGAAAATCCCCCACTTTCGCTGTCGCGCTCGAACAGCGGAATGCCTCGATAAGCCATCCGTGCCGCCTTCATTGCAGACCAATTTAGTGACTCGGCCGCAGCGTCGAAGAACGCCCATCTTACGTGGGAAACATACAGGTCGAGTTTTCCAACTGTGCCCCTAAATGCGTGTGAATCAACACCGAACTCAACCCAAGAAAAGCGATCTATTGACAAATCCGCGTCGAATTCGATCCATGATGCTAATGTGACATAGGGGGTGTCCGGTAATTGAGGCTTTTCATTGATCCGCCGCAGAGTCAATTCGGCCAAGTATTGAAATGTTATTTGCGACCCTGATTTTTCCCCCTTATATTCATCCATGTGACTTCTAAAAGGCACGGCATCAGAATCACCAAACGGGGTTCCCAACACTCCATGGCAGATCAATTGAGCAAAGATTCATGGTTGCTCATCTCTTATCCGATCAATTGTCTGCAACCATCGATTCATTACCCGATCATGCCAGAGGTCGACCGCTTTTCGATGGCGGTTTGTAATCTCTTCCTGCGTTCGTTCTGGACTTCTCTTCATGTCACTACCCTTGAATCAGAAAGGAGTTCGATCGGCGAGTCTGGCGCGGTCGTAGGTCTCGTCGTACGTGTCGCCCGATACGTGCGACAGCTGGCAATCGACGACTTCATGCCGATAACTCAGGCGCTCTTTAGGTTCATCCGCCTTTGAATTTTGCATGAATCACATTTCCACCTAACTCGATCGTGTCGAGATAATCCGCCCATTGCTGCATCATGGCGATTCGTTCCGGCATGTACTGCGCGTGGTTATATGCTGCGCGCACGCCGTCCCGCTCACCGTGCGCTAATTGACGCTCGATCACATCGGACCGATAACCCATTTCATTCAAGGCGGTCGACGCAATGCCTCTGAATCCGTGCCCGGTCATTCTGCTGTGATAGCCCATGCGGTAGAGCGCGTACAGAATCGTGTTTTCACTCATCGGGTGGTTCGGATTTCGGTCGCCCGGAAAGACTAGCCGCCCGTCGCCGGTAAAAGTCTGCAGTTCGCGCAATATGGCGACTACCTGACGGGATAGGGGCACGATGTGTTGCTCCTTCATCTTCATGCGCTCAGCCGGGATTCGCCATTGTGCGGCCTCCAAGTCCATCTCGCACCATTGCGCGCCGCGCAGCTCGCCGGTGCGCACGAAGGTGTAGGCAATGAAGCGGATCGCCAGCGCGGTTTGTTTGCGCCCGTCATATGCCGCCAAGTTGCGCATGAACTCCGGCATCTCGTCAATGCTCAGGCGCGCATGGTTCTTGTTCTTTGGCGCTTGGAACGAGCCGCGTAGCGGGTGCGTGGGGTTATTGGTCGTTACCAGCTTGGTGATGGCGTAGTCAAAGACTGCGCTGCAGCGTTGTTTGACGCGCGCGGTTATTTCCAATGCACCGCGCGTTTCTACCTTGCTTAACATGTGCAGCATGTCTTTTGCCGTGATGTCTGCGATCGGACGTTTGCCAATCTCCGGAAAAACATTCTGGTCGAGCGAGTCCATGATTTTCTTTGCGTAGCCGGCGGACCATTTCACGCTTCCCTTTTTATGCCATTCACGGGCTATGCGCTCGAATGTTTGCTCGCTCTTTTCTGCGGTGACGCGCTTTTGCTCGCGCTTGGCATGGGCTGGATCGCTGCCGGTTTCCAATGACTTGCGGGCCGCGTCACGTTTCTGCCGGGCTTCGCTAAGGGACACTTGCGGATAGACGCCTAGCGCCAGGAGCTTCTCTTTTCCAGCAAGACGGTACTTCAAACGCCAGTAGCGCGCGCCGTTCGGCTGGATCAATAGGAACATGCCGCCGCCATCCGTGAGCTTGTAAGGCTTGTCCGTGGGTTTGGCGTTTTTGCACTCAGTGGCGGTCAGCGGCATGGGTACCTCCGTGGGGGTATTTTTCAATAACTGCCTTGGCGGCAGGAATATACCCCCAAATGTACCCCCAATATTTCTGGCTGTCTACGAACCTTATCGAACGTCCTAAAACAAGAAACCCGCGCCATCACTGGGATTGGCGCGGGTTTCTGGATCTTGTCGAACGTCTTGAAACAGGTGGTTGGTGCCCGGGACCGGAATCGAACCGGTACACCGTTTCCGGCGAGAGATTTTAAGTCTCTTGTGTCTACCTGTTTCACCACCCGGGCGTAGGTCGATTTCGCGAGGTATTGCAAGGTATTGCGAGGCGCGATTTTACCACTCAACACCGGAAGATGCGTATCCGGCGAACGGAAAAGGCTGCATTCTCGTCGAAATCCGCTATTCGCCAACCACACGCCACGACGCGCGCCAACGTCCGTTCGCACGTGGCACAGACGCGATCCATTAGCGCGCGGCGACTTTCCTGAATGCGTATTTCATGAGCTCGAACCAGGCGATCGCCGCGATGCCGGCAATGATCGGTAACACCAGATCGTCGGCATGCACCGGCGAAAAATGAAAAATCCGCTGCAGCGCCGGCGCATAGAGTGCGGCCGCAAGCGCCACGCTGGTGCCGCCCAGCATCCACCACTGCGCGCGATTCGGAATCCGCAGCAGTGCGAACACGCTGCGCGAGGCGGAGCGATTCGCGACGATGAGGGCCAGATTGCCCATCACCAGGCATGCGAAGGCCATCGCGCGCGCTTCGGTGTCTAGTAGTCCGGCCCGGAGTCCGACGAAGAAGACCGCGGCGACGGCGGCCAGAAGTCCGAGCCCCTGCAACACCGCGAGCGACACATTGCGCAGCCCGAACAAGCGCTCTTCCACGCTTCGGGGCGGTCGCTTCATGATGTCGCTTTCGGCACGCTCGGTTTCGAACACGATCGCGCATGCCGGATTGATGATCATCTCCAGGAATACGATGTGAACCGGTGCGAAGACCAGCGGGGTGCCGAACACCAGCGGCAGCAGTGTCATGCCGGCAATCGGCAAGTGGACCGCGACCACGTAGGTCATCGCCTTGCGCAGGTTGTCGTAGATTCTCCGGCCGAGGCGGATCGCATGCACGATCGATGTGAAGTTATCATTCAGCAGGACCAGTGAAGAAGCCTCCCGCGCGACATCGGTGCCGCGTTCGCCCATGCTGATGCCGATATGCGCGGCCTTGAGCGCGGGCGCGTCGTTGACGCCATCTCCGGTCATCGCAACAATGTCGCCGTTGGCCTTGAACGCATCGACCAGCTGCAATTTTTGCTCGGGAAGGATTCTCGCGAACACGTGAACCTCGCGCACGATCTCTCGCCTTTCCGCATCGCTTAGCGCATCCAGCTGGGCGCCCGTGACGACCCGCTCGCAACTCAACCCGGCTTCCCTGGCGATGGCTTGCGCGGTCACTGGATGGTCGCCGGTAATCATGACAACCCGAATGCCTGCCTGGTGGCATTCCCTGATCGCGGTGGGTACCGCAGGCCGTATCGGATCGGCCAGCCCGACCAGGCCGAGCCAGGCAAATCCGAACCCCTCCGGTTTCAGCGGCCACTGTTGGCCGGCATATCGCGCGCGTGCCACGGCGAGTACGCGCATCCCCTGCGCGGCTAGCGTTTGAACCTGCTGCAGCGCCTCAGCGGTTTTTTGCGGGTCGAGCCGGCACAGGCGCGCGATCGATTCCGGCGCGCCTTTGGCCGCAACGACATAGCCATCTTGATCGGGCCGTTGCCAGACATGCGTCATCGCCATGATGTCGGCTGTCAACGGATATTCATGGACCAGCGCCCAGCCGTCATGGCCGCTGCGGTCTTCCGGGAAGTGCTCGGTCTGGCAACGATAAAAGGCCTTGTCCATCGGATCGAATGGTGCGATTTCGCTTGCCAGTACAGCGTATTCGAGAACCTGCCGAACCGGTTCGGTCAGGCTGTCTGTCCGTGCGTTTTCGAGCACAAAGTGTTGATGGTCGATGACAACCGCTTTGACCGACATGCGGTTTTGCGTCAAGGTTCCCGTCTTGTCGACACACAAGACCGTGGCGGAGCCCAGTGCTTCGATGACCGGAGTATGGCGCGTCAGCACCTGATATTTGGAAATCCGCCATGCACCCAGCGCCATGAAGACCGTCAGAATGACGGTAAATTCCTCCGGCAAGATCGACATGGCCAGCGTAATGCCGGCCAGAAAACCATTGAGCCAATCGTCGCGGCTCCATCCGTACAGCAACACGACCAGCAGAGAAAATGCCGTACCGAACAACGCAAAGCGTTTCACCAGCAGCGTGATTTCGCGCTGCAACGGACTCTGCTCCTGCACGATCGCCTGCAAGGACCGTCCAATCTTGCCGATCTCGGTGCCGGAGCCGGTCGCCGTGACCTGCGCGAGTCCGCCACCTTGCACAATCATCGATCCCGAGTAAATATGCGCAGTAACCTCATCCGCAGCCCCCGCCGCTGCGGCTTGCGGCTCGCTGGACGCCTGCTTGGAAACGGCGACAGACTCGCCGGTCAGCAATGACTCGTCGATTAACAGATCATGGCACTCAACGAGAATGCCATCCGCGGCGATCCGATCGCCCTCTTCCAGCATCAGCAAATCACCCTTGACGACCTCGCGCCCCGGGATGCGTATTTGTTCCCCGTTCCGGATCACCAGGGCACGCGGACTGGAAAGGTCACGCAAGGTTTCCAGAACGCGCTCAGTCCTGCGCGCCTGGAAAATGGTGATGGACATCGTAATGAGGACGAAGCCGAGCAGCATCAGCGCGTCGCCGGGGTCGCCAAGTATCAGGTAAATCAAGCCGGCGACCAGCAACAGCAGGAACATTGGCTCGCGCATCACTTCGAGGACGATGCGCAATACGGTGCGCTGCTTGCCGCCCGGCAGTTCGTTATAGCCGTCCTGCCTCAATTGGCGGGCAACCTCCTGATCGGACAAGCCGTATGACGCACGTTCCGTGGGTTTCATGGTGCCCTGTATTCTGCTCGAAAAATCCGGATAGCACGCTGTCTTGTGCACACCCTACTTGATTGACATTACATAAGCTCCATTAAACATTCACGGATAACTCTGTTCTTGATGCATAACAAAGCGCGTGACAGCGTTTCCTGATACTTTTGACCGATACCGCGCTTGCTTGAGCAAGCGAATGCGTCGAGATCTGGACTATCCGCTTGGTCACGCAATTCGAAAGCGGTGCTCACTATGATGGGTGGTGAACGTGAAAATTCTTCTGGCGGTGGATGGCTCCGACTACACCATCAAGGCGGTGGATTTCCTGATTACGCATTTTGACTCGTTTAAGAATGCGACGGAATTACACCTTCTCCATGTCAAATTACCGATCCCCGCGGGCCTTGCAGGCGGACGCGTCCATGAACTCCTGGGCCAGACAGTCATCGACAGCTATTACAAGGAAGAAGCAGAAAGAATTCTTGCACCCGCGGAAGAACTATTGCTCGCCGCCGGCATTCCATTTCAATCACATTACAGAGTAGGTGATGTCGCGGAAGAAATCCGTCTGTACGCATCGAAAAGCATGATAGACATGATCGTCATCGGTTCTCACGGCTTGGGCGCGATCAGAAGCCTCGTCATGGGATCGGTGGCTACCAAAGTACTGGCTACGACGATGCCGATACCCGTCTTGATCGTGCGCTAGGGGCAACGCAGTTTCCGGTCGCTCAGCCCGGTTGCCGTCATCCTGTAAAAAATGACTTTTACAATTTGCACAATCACGAGATAGCTGAGCACGAGCAGCGCCAGCGCCCCATAAAACCAGGATGGAAGCGGGACGAATCCGACATAGACGCCCAGCGGCAGCACCGGCAGAGCGACCGCAAGACTGACCACCACGATCGAGGTAAGCAACAAGGCTGGATGCGGGAGGCTCCTGAGCGGGTTGAGGCTGGTTCGTATGATGAAAATCACCAGTACCTGCGTTGCCAGGGACTCGACAAACCAGCCGGTCTGAAAGGTGCTTTCTCCCGCGTGAAACACTTGGAGCAGCAGATAGAACGTGAGAAAGTCGAACAGTGAACTGACCGGGCCCATGGTCAACATGAAGTTGCGCAGGAAATGCATGTCCCATCTCTGCGGCGTCATGATTTCGCTCTGATCGACGGCATCCAGCGGGACGGCGGATTCCGACAGATCGTACAAAATATTATTCAAGAGAATTTGTACCGGTTGCATCGGCAGAAACGGCAGGAATAGTGCCGCGCCGGCCATGCTGAACATATTGCCGAAATTCGAACTGGCACCCATCATGATGTACTTGCGGACGTTGGCGAAAGTGCGGCGCCCTTCCAGCACGCCGTTCGCCAGGACGCCAAGATCGTGCTGCAGCAGGATCAGATCGGCCGCTTCCTTGGCGACATCCACCGCGGTGTCGACCGATATCCCGACGTCCGCGTTATGCAAGGCAGGCGCGTCGTTGATGCCGTCTCCCAGGTAGCCGACGACATGGCCGTTGGCCTTTAAGGCCAGGATCACGCGGTTTTTTTGCATCGGATTGACGCGGCAAAACAGGTCCGTCGACTCGACCCTGCCCCGCAGCGTCGCATCGTCCAGCCGAGCGATCTCGTCGCCCATCAACAAGCCGGAAACCGGCATTGCCAGCGCATGGCAAATGTATTGCGTCACCAGTTCGCTGTCGCCTGTCACGACCTTCACCTTGACGGCATAGTGACTGAGCGTCCGTATCGCATCGGCTGCGCTGGTCTTTGGCGGATCCAGAAAGCCCAGAAAGCCCATCAACGTCAATGCATCCTCATCTTCCAGGCGAGCATGATCGCGGTCCAGAGGCATTTCCTTGACCGCCACCGCCAAGGTGCGAAAGCCGGCCTGCTCCAGCGAATCCAGCCGTGTCCGTATAGCGGCCAGCATCGGTGCATCGAGCGCGATCATTCCGGCCGGGTGAGCCTCCGGTGCATCACACACAGTCGTGCAATGGACTAGTACATCCGCCGGCGCGCCCTTCAGGATCAACCAACGCCGTTGTCGATCTTGCTCCTGATGCGCCAGCAATACCGAGAGGCGCCTGCGCTCGAAGTCGAACGGCACTTCGTCAACCTTCTGCCAGCCGACCGCATTGAGCGATTCGTGGGCGAGCACCGCGTCTTCCATCGGCGTACGCATACCCGATTCGAAAAAGCAATTCAACCAGGCATAGCGCAGCACGGCTTCGCTGTCCTTGCCATGGACATCCAGGTGCCGTTCGAGACGGATATTACCCTCGGTCAGCGTGCCGGTCTTGTCGGTGCACAGCAC
>DHXL01000400.1:0-417 GCA_002415335.1 Oxalobacteraceae bacterium UBA5157 | reverse complement strand
GGTCTTGTCGGTGCACAGCACATCGATGGCACCCAGATCCTGGATGGCGGAAAGCCGCTTGACAATGACATGCTGCTTCGAAAGCCGCAATGCGCCGCGTGTCAGCGTCACCGTGACGATCATCGGCAATAATTCCGGCGTCAGGCCGACGGCGAGCGCCAGCGCGAACAGGAATGATTCCAGCAACGGTTTATGTGCCAGCAGATTGACCAGCACGACGAACAAGACCAGTACCGACGTGACGCGCACAATCAGGATGCCGAATTGCCGGATGCCGCGTTCGAATGCGGTCTCGCCGCGCCTTGCGATGATGGCCTGCGCCACGTGACCGATCTGGGTGTGCGTGCCGGTTGCGCACACCAGCATGGTGGCTTCGCCGGACACAACACTTGAGCCCATGAACAGCGCGTTGGTCGC
>DHXL01000357.1:22449-31265 GCA_002415335.1 Oxalobacteraceae bacterium UBA5157 | reverse complement strand
GCTGGATACGCGGCGACTGGCAATTGCTGGCGTGGCTGCTGCCGCGCGTACCGGTGGCCGGTGGCGCGCGTCAAAGGAATCCATTACCGACGCTGTCGCGCTGGAAGCTTATGGACAATTTGCGGCGCAGCGTGATGCCTTCCACGTTCATGCTGCTGCTGTTGCTGGATTGGTTCGTGTTGCCGGCAACCGGCTTCTGGACGCGCGTGGTACTCGCCATCATCCTGCTACCGCCCTTGATCGCCTCCATGCTGGACCTGCTGCGCAAGGCGGATGAGGTGCTGCTGCGCCAGCACGTCAGTGCCTCGCTACGCTCTGCCGGCCACCATTTTTCGCACGCTTTCCTCGCTATCGCGTTCTTGCCTTACGAAGCTTTTTTCAGCCTGGATGCGATCTTGCGCACGCTCTGGCGCCTGTTGATATCACACCGCCGCCTACTGGAATGGAATCCGTCTAGCGAATCGGAGCGCCAAGGCGGTACCAGTTTGCGTCACACGATTCGGATGATGTGGATTGCACCGGCTACGGTGGTCGGCGTCGTGATCGCACTGCTTGTGCTGCGGCGTGCGTCAAGCGTGCCGTTCGACGTCACCGTGCCATTGCTGCTCCTTTGGCTGGCATCACCCGTCATCGCATGGTGGATCAGCCGGCCGGTACCGAGCCGCGACGCTCAGCTGTCGGACAAGCAGACTGCCTTCCTGGAGCAACTGGCGCGCAAGAATTGGGCGTTCTTCGAAACCTTCGTCGGGCCGGAAGACAACTGGCTACCGCCCGACAATGTGCAGGAACACCCGGTCTATGTCGTGGCGCGCCGCACCTCACCGACCAACATAGGGTTGGCGCTGCTCGCCAATCTGTCCGCCTACGATTTTGCGTACATCACCGTCACAAAATTGCTGGAACGCACCGACAACACGCTGCGGACGATGGCCGCACTGGAACGCCATCAAGGCCACTTTTACAACTGGTATGACACCCAGCATCTGAAACCGCTACACCCGATGTACGTCTCATCGGTCGACAGCGGAAATCTCGCCGGCCACATGCTGGTGCTGCGGCTCGGCCTGCTGGGGTTGCCGGATCACCCGATCGTCGCCACACGGTTGACGGATGGCATTAACGACACGTTCCGCGTGCTGCTCGATATCGCGCCGGACAGCACGCAGCCAGAGCTTGCACGGTTGCAGGAAGACCTGGACACCGCGCGCGCTGCCGGTCGACCCGCCACGCTGACCGAGGTGGCGGCCCGCCTTGACCAGCTGAAGCGGAGCGCGACGCAGTTTGCCGCCGGCATCGAGGCCGGTCCCAATCATCCAGTGTCATGGTGGGCCCAAGCTCTGGTGCGTCAGTGCCGTGATGCGCAGGCTGAATTACTGCTGTTCGCGCCCTGGCTGACACTGCCGGCTCTGGAGGGCGTGGAGGCGGAATTTTCGATGATCGACCATGTTCCGACGCTGCGGGATCTGGCCGGCCTCTCGAACCGATGGCAACAGGCGATTTCACCCCGTCTGGCATCGGATGCGATCACACCGGCTGCACGCGAGCGCCTGAGCCAACTGACGGAGCTCATCGCGCAGGGAAGTCGCGAAGCGGCCGGGCAGATGCAGAATATAGAACGGCTGGCGCTGCAAGCGTCCGAGTTCGCGCGGATGGAATACGGGTTCCTGTACGACCAAAGCACGAACCTGCTGGCGATCGGTTACAACGTCAGCGACCGGCGGCGTGACCTCAGTTATTACGACTTGCTCGCTTCGGAAGCCAGGCTGTGCAGCTTCGTGGCGATCGCGCAAGGCCAGTTGCCGCAAGAGAATTGGTTCGCGTTGGGCCGCCAGCTAACGATCGCCAGCGGTGCGCCGATCTTGCTGTCGTGGAGCGGCTCGATGTTCGAATATCTGATGCCGATGCTGATCATGCCCAGCTTCCCGAATACCTTGCTCGATCAAACCAGCAAGGCCGCCGTACAACGGCAAATCGAATACGGCGCGCAGCGCGGCGTGCCTTGGGGGATTTCGGAATGCGGTTACAACACGTTTGATGCCGGCCTGAACTATCAGTACCGCGCCTTCGGCGTGCCGGGCCTAGGCCTGAAACGCGGATTGGGCGACGACCTGGTCGTCGCGCCGTATGCCTCGATGCTGGCGCTGATGGTCGCGCCGGAGCGAGCGTGCGAGAACCTGCAACGGTTGGCGACCGATGGCTTCGGCGGCAAATACGGCTTCTATGAGGCCATCGATTACACGCCGTCGCGGCTGCCGCGCGGGCAATCGAATGCGGTCGTCAAGTCGTTCATGGCGCATCACAAGGGCATGGGATTCCTGTCCTTGGCCTACCTTCTGCTCGACCGTCCGATGCAAAAACGGTTTGAGTCGGACCCCTTGTTCCAGGCCACGATACTATTGCTGCACGAACGGATTCCGAAGGCGACCGGCACCTACCTCAACACCAGCGAGCTGGCCGACATTCGATCCGCCGCCGCCGAGCACGAAATGCCGATGCGCGTCATTGCGCGCGCCGACACGCGCATGCCCGAGGTGCAATTGCTGTCCAACGGCAGATACCACGTGATGATTACCAACGCCGGCGGCAGTAGCAGCCGCTGGAAGGATCTCGCCGTCACGCGCTGGCGCGAGGACGGAACCTGCGACAACTGGGGCGCGTTCTGCTATGTGCGCGATCGGGAAGACGGGACGTTCTGGTCGACCGCCTATCAGCCGACTCTGGCGCAGCCGCGCGCGAATAGCTACGAAGTCATTTTTTCCGAGGGACGTGCGGAGTTCCGGCGTCACGATCACGGCTTCGACATGCATACCGAGATCGTGGTATCACCCGAAGACGACATCGAACTGCGGCGTACCCGCATCACCAACTGCTCGCGCGTGAGACGCACGATCGATGTCACCAGCTACGCCGAGATCGTGCTGGCGCCGGCAGCAGCCGATGCGATGCATCCGGCATTCAGCAATCTGTTCGTACAGACCGAAATCGTGCCGGAGCGGCACGCGATCCTGTGCACGCGCCGGCCGCGCTCCGAATATGAAGCGATGCCCTGGATGTTCCATCTGATGGCACTCCACGGGGGAACCGCAGGTAAAGTGTCGTATGAAACGGATCGCCTGCAGTTCATCGGACGCGGACAGAGCCTGGTGGCGCCGCATGCGATGACTGGCACTGATATGCTGTCCGGAAGCAGCGGTTCGGTGCTCGATCCAATTGCCGCTATCCGCTATCAAATCACGCTGGAACCGGAGCAATCGGCGGTGATCGACATCGTATCCGGCGTGGCCGAGGAGCGCGCCGCCGCGCTTCACCTGATCGATAAATATCAGGATCGCCATCTTGCCGATCGGGTATTCGAGCTGGCATGGACCCATACTCAAGTGATATTGCGCCAGCTGAATGCCACCGAGTCCGATGGGCAGTTGTACGGGCGCCTCGCCAACTCGGTCATTTATTCCAATTCCCTATTGCGCGCAGACGCCAGCGTGCTCATCAAGAACCGGCGTGGGCAGTCCGGTTTGTGGGGCTATGCGATCTCCGGTGATTTACCGATCGTCCTGCTGCAGATCGGCAATCCGGAGCATATCAATCTGGTCCGACAACTGGTGCAGGCGCACGCGTACTGGCGCATGAAGGGCATAGCCGTCGACCTGGTGATCTGGAACGAGGACCGCGCCGGCTATCGGCAAGTACTGCAGGACATGATCATGGGCCTGATCGCTTCCGGCATGGATGCACATACGATCGATCGGCCGGGCGGAATTTTTGTGCGCATGGCGGACCAGATTCCGAATGAAGACAGGATCTTGCTGCAATCGGTGGCGCGGGCGATTATCACCGATGGCCGCGGCACGCTGGCCGAACAGATCAACCGGCGCAGCCCGACCGCGTTGCGTGTGCCACTGCTCATCCCGACCCGGACTGCCGGTGCATTGCCGCCGCCGCGAACGAAGGAGACGGCGGCACCACGCGACTTGATCCTGTTCAATGGTCTCGGCGGCTTCACTCCGGACGGACGCGAGTACGTAGTGACGCCCGATGCCGGACAAGTGACGCCGGCGCCATGGGTGAACGTGATGGCCAATCCGCATTTCGGCAGCGTGATTTCCGAGAGCGGCCAAGCCTACACCTGGGGCGAGAACGCGCACGAGTTCCGTCTGACGCCGTGGGCCAATGACTCGGTCACCGATGCCAGCGGCGAAGCGATGTATCTGCGCGATGAAGAGAGCGGCCAGTTCTGGTCGCCGACGCCGTTGCCGGCATGCGGGCAGGGCACCTATGTCAGCCGACACGGTTTCGGCTATAGCGTGTTCGAGCATGTGGAAACCGGCATCAGCTCGACGCTGTGGGTGTACGTGGCGCTGGATGCATCGGTCAAATTTTCGGTGCTAAAGGTACGCAACGATTCCGGCGCTTCGCGCCGCCTGTCAGCCACCGGTTATGTCGAATGGGTGCTCGGCGACCTGCGTCCAAAATCGGCGATGCATGTCGTGACCGAAGCCGATTCGGTGACAGGCGCCTTGTTCGCACGCAATTCGTTCAATACTGAATTCCCGGACCGGATTGCCTTCTTTTTTGTCGATGCGCTGGAGCAGTCGAAAACCGGGGACCGCTCCGAATTCATCGGACGCAACGGCAGCTTGCGGCGGCCGGCGGCCATGAGCCGCACGCGCTTGTCCGGCAAGCTTGGCGCGGGGCTCGACCCTTGCGCGGCGATCCAGGTGCCGTTCCAACTGGCGGACGGCGAAGAGCGTGAAATTGTTTTCATGCTGGGCGTGGCAGGGCGCCGCAACTCCGACGTCAGTGGCGTGGTGCAGCGTTTTCGCGGATCCCATGCGGCGCTCGCAGCGCTGCAGGCGGTGCAGAACCATTGGCACAACACGCTCGGCGCGGTGCAGGTGGAGACACCCGATGTCTCGCTGAACGTGCTGGCCAACGGCTGGCTGATGTATCAAACCATCGCCTGCCGGTTATGGGCGCGCAGCGGCTATTATCAGTCGGGTGGAGCGTTCGGTTTCCGCGATCAGCTGCAGGACGTGATGGCGCTGGTTCATGCAGAACCGCATCTGGTGCGTGCGCATCTGCTGCTGTGCGCGGAGCACCAGTTTGTCGAAGGCGACGTCCAGCATTGGTGGCACCCACCCTCCGGGCGTGGTGTGCGCACCCATTGCTCGGATGATTTTCTGTGGCTGCCGCTGGCGACTTGCCGCTACCTGACGAGCACGCACGATACCGGAGTGCTGGACGAGATCGCGCCTTTCCTCGAAGGACGGCCGGTCAATACCGATGAAGACTCCTATTACGATATGCCGGCCCGCTCCGGCGAATCGGCCTCCCTCTACGAGCATTGCGTACGTGCGATCCTGCGCGGGTTAAGGTTCGGAACACACGGGCTGCCGCTGATCGGCTCATGCGACTGGAACGACGGCATGGACAAGGTCGGCGACCAGGGCAAAGGCGAGAGCGTCTGGCTGGCATTCTTGCTGTATGAAGTGTTGATGCGTTTTGCCGAGGTGGCGCGAATGCGCGGCGACCAGCCGTTTGCGGAGCGTTGCGAAACCGAGGCGGCGCAATTGCAGACGAACATCGAGCAGCAGGGATGGGATGGCGGCTGGTACCGCCGCGCCTACTTCGACGACGGCACTCCGTTGGGATCCGCGGCCAATGCCGAATGTCAGATTGATTCGATTTCGCAAAGCTGGTCGGTCCTCTCCGGCGCCGGCGACCCGCAACGAAGCCGCGAGGCGATGAACGCCCTGGATGCGCGCCTGGTGCGGCGCGATTATGGCTTGGTGCAGTTGCTGACGCCACCGTTCGACAAATCGGGCCCGAACCCGGGCTACATCAGGGGTTATGTGCCCGGAGTCCGGGAAAACGGCGGGCAGTACACGCATGCCGCAATCTGGACCGCGATGGCGTTTGCGAAAGTGGGCGACCATGAGCGCGCGTGGGAGGTGCTGCGCATGATCAATCCCATCGCCCACGGCAGCACCGCCAAGGAAATCGAGGTTTACAAGGTCGAGCCTTACGTGGTTGCGGCCGATGTGTATGGTGTCGCGCCGCATATCGGGCGCGGCGGCTGGACGTGGTACACGGGCTCCTCCGGCTGGATGTACCGGCTGATCGTCGAATCGTTGCTGGGCCTGACGCTGCTGGGCGACAAACTGCGCATCACGCCTTGTCTGCCCGCCGATTGGGACGGCTTTAGCATGCGCTACAGGTATCGGGCTACCACTTACGCAATCGTCGTCAGGCAGGGTGCGGCTGCGGCAGGCCGTGCCGGGGTAAGCGTGGACGGCATCGCGCAAGCGGAGGAGAGCATTCCGTTGGTCGACGATGGGCGGCCGCATACGGTCGAGATATGGCTGCGCGGCGTGCCGGAAGTCAGGTGAACAGCCTGGATTAAAAAACGATAGCTCGACTCAGGCGGCCGCCTGCGCGGCGTTCACCGGATCGTTCGCGCCGACGCTGTCGAGCGCTTCCGCCAGCGCGCGCCCGACCACGCCGCTCAGCAAGACGATCGCTGCGCGGTCGTCTCGCAAGGTCTTGGCCAGTTCTTCAGCCGATAGCGAGAACGATTCGAGCCTGTCGCGCGTGGAAAAAATGTACAAGCTGCGCAGCGGGCTGATCCATGCCAGCTTGACTTTCTTGATCGAGCCGTCTCTCTGCACGAACTCGAGCCAGGTCCCGCGCTTCAACTGCTGAACGGTGACCGCATGAGAGTCCGGTTCCGGTTCCGCCTGTTCGCTGGCGCGTCTCTGCACTCTGCGTTCGGTAGCCTGGCGGGCGGCTTCGATCGCGATTTCGAGTTGCCGTTGCGGCGAGAGCTCGAGCGGCGCGCGCACGATCGATGCGTGGCATTCGGCGAGTTCAGCAAAGAATTGAAGTCGCTCGGCGTCATCGAGCTTGACCAGATTGAGCCATTTATTCAGCATCGCCAGCATGGTCGGCAGCTTGCCAATCAGTTCCTTGCGTTCTTCGCGCGTGATTTTCGGTTTTACGCTCCAGATCAGGTCGTCCATGGTCTTGACGGCACCTTCCACCGCCTGCGGTTTTTCCTCCTTGAGACTGTACGCGAGCGTCAGTACCGATACCCATTTATTCTCCAGGAACGTCTCCACGAAGGCCACCACTTCTCCGGTGCCGACGCGCAGCGCCACTTCCTGCCTCGCAATTTTGGTAGCCTGGCCGATTTTTTCGTGCTTGAGCGCCTGTGCGATCGGCGTCGACAACTGCTCCGCGCTCGCCGACTCTTCCTGACTCAGGTAGGCTTCGATATCGGATACGACGTCGGAGAACAACACGACCTCTTGATCGTATTCGTGCTGGACCCGGGCGACGTTGCGCTTGATGGTCTGAAAGAGAGGGTCGTCTTGCCCTTTCTTCTGGTCCCAGTCCGCACTGGATATTGTCAGCAACTCGATCAGTCGCCGCGCCGGATGGTCCTCCTTGAAGAAGAAATCCTTGTCGATCAGCGCCGCCTTCAGCAGCGGCACCTGCAGGAACCCGATCAGGGACTTGATCTCCGACGGTATGTTCTGATCGCGGAACACGACGTCGAAAATCTTGCTCAGCAAGTCGATCGTGGTTTCGTCGACCTGACTCAAGGCACCTTGCGGCGCCTGTTTTTTTATGTTCGGCAGGAACGACGCGGCATGCGATCCGGACTGCGGATCGGCGCGCAGTTGGTGCTCCGACAGGCTTTTTTGGACGCCTGCCAGGTAGCCGAGTAACTGGTTGCTGGCGGCAGTTGCCTGCAATACTTGCGATTGCAGATCGGCGGAAGAGAACGGCGTCTGCCCAGTACCGGAATCGTCGGCGGACGTGGCCGAATCATTCGGGGGCGGTGAAAACAGATGCTTGAGCTGTTCTCTGATTGCCGCATCGCGCGGATTATCCTTTTTGATCGATTCCTGGCTGGTATTGGACTTCTTGATGCTGTAGCGGTCCGGGATTTCCGGCAAGATACCGTTGGCGATCAAGACATCGTTCAAAGCCTGCAGTATCGGGGCCAGGTCCAGGAAAACGTCCGGCTGCAGCAAGGGCAACACCATCTGATGGGCGGAGACATCGGGATTGAACTCGCTCCATGCTTCGTTGATCGCGCATAAGAAAACTTCCGCGCGAAATGGATTTTTTTCGATGGGCAGCTCGTCACGTGCCAGCAAGTATGCAAGCCGTATTCCGAGGGGCGCATAGCGATCGGTATTCTCGATTTCGATCCGCCGGCTGGCATCGCCTACCGTCAGCTTCCGGTCCATTTCCTCGTATGAGACCAGCGCCAATGTGTCGTCGCTTGGTTCACTGCGGCCGGATACCTGCCGCTCAAGTGCGTCCGTCTCTTGCTGAAATGCTTTCTTGAGGCAGGCCGATACGGTGTACCGAAACGGGTAGGAGTTTTTTTTCAACAGGTGCGCAGCGTTGAAACTAATGCCGGCTTCCTTGGCGTCCGCGCTCAAATTGGACGCTTTGAGCAAGGCCTCCGTTAGTCTCGCTGCAAACGCTTCGAGCTGCGCATCCGTCGTCGCCGAAGCGACCGCCTCCAGGCTGTGTAACAGCCTGCTGCGGCCGGCTGCAGTGCTCTGCGCGCCTTCGCTGGAACGGGTCGGAGTCATGATTTGCTGCCTCGGCAAGGTTTTCTGTGCGCCAATACTCTGCTCAGCAATCTTATTGTGGCACATAATTGCCGTACAGCAATATACATTTCGTAACGAATGTGAACTTTATTTTTTGATTTATTGCAGGAATATCAACAGACGGCAAGCTGGAGCCCGCGCATGGACATACGATCTCGCTTTCGCTTCAGCGGATAGCAAGTC
>DHXL01000357.1:10470-22267 GCA_002415335.1 Oxalobacteraceae bacterium UBA5157 | reverse complement strand
AGTCGGAGTCCCCTTGTGGGACAATGCACGCCCGCCCCTTGACCCAGAGGTCGTTCACCATGACAGAATCAGTTCGCCTAGCCAAACACGTCGCCGCGCTCGTGCCCTGCTCGCGTAGCGAGGCCGAGCAGTATATTGAAGGCGGGTGGGTCAAGGTCGACGGCGTTGTGGTGGAAGAACCAGGATTCCGGATCCAGGGCCAGCAGGTCGAGCTGATGCCCAACGCCAGCCTCGATGCCGGGGATGCCGTCACCATCCTGCTGCACAAACCGCCCGGCGAGGAGTCCGGTACGGCGCTACGCCTCGTTACACCCGACGGTCTGGTAGCGAACGATCGTTCCGGCATTCGCTTTCTCAAACGGCACCTGGCCAACCTGACGTTGACCGACCCGCTCGAGACCATGGCCAGCGGCTTGCTCGTCTATACTCAGGACTGGCGCATCGCGCGCAAGCTGGTCGACGATCGCGCCACGGTCGAACACGAATACATCGTGGAAGTGGCAGGCGAGCTGATACCGGATGGAATCAAGCGGCTCAACCACGGCCTGACGTTCAATGGCAAGCCGCTGCCGCCGATCAAGGTCAGTTGGCAAAACGAGACACATCTGCGCTTTGCGCTCAAAGGCCCGCAGCGCGGCCAGGTGGCGCATATGTGCGAAAAAGTCGGGTTGACCGTCGTTGCCATAAAACGTATCCGTGTCGGACGGATATCGATGGCAAGCTTACCGCCGGGACAATGGCGTTATCTGCTCGGCTATGAGCGATTCTAGTCGTGCTCCAGAGACGGTCGGGCCATGTGCTCATTCCTGATCACCTGCTTCGCCTTTGATACTCCAGGCGGTGATAATAGATGTGCCATGCCGTCTCAAAATGGAACAGTGTTACAGTAGTTCGTACGTCAATGTCCGCAATCGGAACACTGTCCCAAACGGCATTCGGGAGTCGCCATGGATCAGAAAATAAACCATCGTACCGGCAGCGTCACGGTCGCATCAGGATCGGACTCCGCCGCGCCATCCGCGGGCACGGTTTCTGCGGATCAATCCGCCATGATGATCCAATTGTCGCACCAACGATCTGCCGGCTATGGCCTGGCGGAAACGGCGCAGCCCGATTTCAGCGTGCTCGGCCGTACCGATCTGTCATTATTGATCGAGCAGAACCGGATACTGCACACGCATGCAGTGCCGGTGATGGAAACGCTGTACGAGCAAATCATCAATACCCACCATATGGTGCTGTTGACTGACGCGAACGGGTTGATCGTGCACGCGCTCGGCGACGATGATTTCCTGGAAAAAGCCAACCGCGTCGCGCTGCAGCCCGGTGTCGCGTGGTCGGAAGAAAGCAAGGGGACCAATGCGATCGGCACCGCGATTGCCGAGCATGCGCCGACGCTGGTCCATGGTGACGAACATTATTTGTTTGCCAATCATTTCCTGAGTTGTTCGGCGGCGCCGATTTTCGACCATCAGGGGAATGTGATCGGCGTACTCGACGTCACCGGCGACCAGCGCAGTTTTCACAAGCACACCATGGCGCTGGTGCGGATGTCGGCGCAAATGATCGAGAATCAATTGTTTTCCGCCGCGTTCCAGGATGCCATCACGTTGCATTTTCACAGCCGGCCGGAATTCATCGGCACCTTGATGGAAGGTATCGCCTCTTTCACGCCCGGCGGACGCTTCCTGTCGGCTAATCGCAGCGGCTTGTTCCAACTCGGCTTGCCCTTGGCAGCGCTGCAGCCGCATACGTTCAGTTCCCTGTTCGGCTTGCCGGTCTCGGCGCTGTTTGATCATTACCGGACAGCCGCGCCGGGTCTGCTGAATTTGTGCCTGCACAGCGGGGTGCGGGTTTACGCGCGCGCCGCTTTGCGTCTGTCGAATACGATCTTCCAGCATGCAACGGCAACGATCGATGACCAGGACGATGTCCCTGTCCATAACCCGGCAGCGGCCCGAGGCACCCGCCGCACGATCGATTTTCCGGCCTTGCCACGGCTATCGAGTCTGCGTTATCTGAATACAGGCGATCCGCAAGTCGCCGCACTGATCGGCAAGATCAACAAAGTCAATGGGCGCGACATCCCTATCCTGATCACGGGCGAAACCGGCACCGGGAAAGAATTGCTTGCGCAGGCGATCCACAACGATTCACCGCGCGCCAATGGCCCGTTCGTCGCGGTCAACTGCGCGTCGATTCCAGAGACGCTGATCGAATCGGAATTGTTTGGCTACGAAGACGGCGCATTCACCGGCGCGCGCAAGAAAGGCAGCATCGGCAAGATCCTGCAAGCGAATGGCGGTTCGCTGCTGCTGGATGAAATCGGCGACATGCCGCTTGGCCTGCAAGCGCGGCTTCTGCGCGTGCTGCAGGAGCGCATGGTGACGCCGCTCGGGAGCGCCAAGTCGATTCCGGTCAATGTCGCACTGATCTGCGCGACCAATCGCAATCTGCGCGACTTGATCGCCAGGAATGCGTTCCGCGAAGACTTGTATTACCGCTTGAATGGACTGGTCGTGAAGTTGCCGCCGCTGCGCGAACGAACCGATCTGGAGGCCGTGATCAACAAGCTGCTCGCCGCCGAGTCGGGCGCGCTGCGTTACACGGTGTCGCCGGACATCATGCAGCTATTTAAGCAGCATAACTGGCCCGGCAATTTCCGCCAGCTGACCAACCTGTTGCGCACGGCCATGGTGATGGCCGGCGACGATCTCCAGATTCGCCTGGAGCACTTGCCGGACGATTTCCTGGAAGATATCAGCGGCGCACAGCAAGTATCAACCGAGACTTCGATCGCGACCGCGTCCTTAACTTCGACCGCGAGTCCGGTTCCGCAGGGGAGCCGACTGGACGAGGTGACGCTGTCGACGATCCAGCGATCGCTGGCGGCGCATGGCGGCAACGTATCAGCCACGGCAAAGGCGCTCGGCGTCTCGCGCAACACGATCTATCGCAAGCTGCAGGCGGGACAATAATCCCGTACTGCACATCCCCGGCATAAATCAAATCGCGCTGAAAACAATCCCGCTCTAATCTCGCTGTCTCACCACCGCAACTGTCCGGCACACCTGTACCGTCTTGGCACACTTGTGCCACGCAGTGACACAAGTGCAACACCCGCTTGACCGACCCACGTCTACCCGCGCGCTCCGCTGCTACCCGTGCCGTGCCGGTCATGGCGGCGCTCCAATCGAAAACCGGCACTGGCACGGTTCCTGCGCAAGGGTAGGCGAGACCAGCTCACCAACCCGGTGGATGGATTCATCCAGAGTAAACCCATTGGAGACAAACATGATCTACGCAACCCCAGGTTCTGCCGGCGCCAAAGTCAAATTCAAATCACAATACGATAACTTCATCGGCGGCAAATTTGTCGCACCGGTGAAAGGCGAGTACTTCGACGTCATTACCCCGATCACCGGCAAGCCGTATACCAAGGCAGCCCGCTCGACTGCTGAAGACATCGAACTGGCGCTCGACGCCGCGCACGCCGCCGCCGGCAAATGGGGCCGTACCCCGGCTGCCGAGCGCGCCAACGTACTGCTCAAGATCGCCGACCGCATTGATCAAAACCTCGAATTGCTGGCATATGCGGAAACGGTCGACAACGGCAAGGCGATTCGCGAAACGCTGAATGCCGATATTCCGCTGACGTCCGACCACTTCCGCTACTTTGCCGGTTGCCTGCGCGCGCAGGAAGGCAGCCTCAGCGAAATCGACGGCGACACCATCGCCTACCATTTCCATGAACCGCTCGGCGTCGTCGGCCAGATCATTCCGTGGAACTTTCCGATCCTGATGGCCGCCTGGAAGCTGGCTCCCGCAATTGCCGCCGGCAATTGCGTCGTGTTGAAGCCGGCCGAATCGACGCCGGTCTCGATCCTGGTGCTGGCCGAACTGATCGCCGATCTGCTGCCGCCGGGCGTACTCAACATCGTCAACGGCTATGGCCGCGAAGCCGGCATGCCGCTCGCCACCAGCAAGCGCATCGCCAAGATAGCGTTCACCGGCTCGACCGCAACCGGGCGCGTGATCGCCCAGGCCGCGGCCAATAACCTGATTCCGGCCACGCTGGAATTGGGCGGCAAGTCACCCAACATTTTCTTTGAAGACATCGGCAAGGCCGACGACGAGTTCTTTGACAAGGCGATCGAAGGCCTGGTGCTGTTCGCCTTCAATCAAGGTGAAGTCTGTACCTGCCCATCGCGCGCGCTGATCCAGGAATCGGTCTATGACAGATTCATGGAACGTGCGCTGGCGCGCGTCAAAGCCATCAAGCAGGGTAGTCCGCTCGATACCGAAAGCATGATGGGCGCCCAGGCTTCAATCGCGCAAATGATGAAGATCGAATCCTATCTGGCGCTCGGCAAGGAAGAAGGCGCGCAACTGCTGATCGGCGGCGAACGCGCCAAACTGCCGGGTGAACTGGCCGAAGGCTATTACATCCAGCCGACTCTGTTCAAGGGCCACAACAAGATGCGCATCTTCCAGGAAGAAATCTTCGGCCCGGTGCTGGCCGTGACCACCTTCAAGGACGAAGCGGAAGCGCTCGCCATCGCCAACGACACGCCGTACGGCCTCGGCGCCGGCGTCTGGACCCGCGACGGCAGCACTGCGTACCGTATGGGCCGCGCGATCCAGGCCGGCCGCGTGTGGACCAACTGTTACCACGCCTACCCGGCACATGCGACATTCGGCGGCTACAAGGAATCGGGCATCGGCCGCGAAACGCACAAGGTCATGCTCGACCACTATCAGCAAACCAAGAACCTGCTGGTCAGCTACAGCCCCAAGGCGTTGGGCTTTTTCTAAACCGGAAGAGGTCGACTTAGTCGACTTTCAGCGCGAACCAAGACGGTCCGATCCCCGGTCCGTCTTGCCGTTCTGCGCTTACTGTAATCAAAGAGGATTTTCAATCATGACTACAACGACATTTTTCATTCCGCCCGTGAACATGATGGGCGCCGGTTGCCTGGTCGAGGCGATTCAGGCCATTCGCAGTTACGGCTTTCGCCATGCGCTGATCGTGACCGACGCCGGCCTTAGCCGCGCCGGTGTCGCACTCAAGGTAGCCGGCCTGCTGGCCGAGCAGGACATCCAGTCCACCATCTTCGACGGCGCCCAGCCCAACCCCACGGTCGGCAATGTCGAGGCCGGGCTGGCGCTGCTGTCCACCAAGCGCTGCGATTGCGTAATCTCGCTGGGCGGCGGATCGCCGCACGATTGTGCCAAAGGCATCGCGCTGGTTGCCGCCAACGGTGGCCACATCGGCGACTATGAAGGAGTGGACAAGTCGGCCAAGCCGCAGCTGCCGCTGATCGCGATCAATACCACGGCCGGCACCGCCAGCGAAATGACGCGCTTCTGCATCATCACCGACGAAACCCGCCACATCAAAATGGCGATTGTCGACCGCAACGTCACGCCGATCCTGTCGGTGAACGATCCGCTGCTGATGCTGGCCAAGCCGGCGGGACTCACCGCCGCCACCGGCATGGATGCGCTGACACATGCGATCGAGGCCTATGTCTCGACCGCCGCCACGCCGATTACCGACGCCTGCGCGCTCAAGGCCGTCACCATGATCGCAGCCAATCTGCGCCAGGTGGTGCGCAATGGTCAGGACCTGCACGCACGTGAACAAATGGCTTATGCGCAGTTTTTGGCCGGGATGGCCTTCAACAATGCTTCGCTCGGCTATGTGCATGCGATGGCACACCAGCTGGGCGGCTTTTACAACCTGCCGCATGGCGTGTGTAATGCGATGCTGCTGCCGCATGTCGAGGCGTTCAACGCGAGCGTTGCGGCCGAGCGCCTGGCCGATATCGCGCGTGCGATGGGCGTCGACATCGCCGGCACCGACGCGGCCTCGGGCGCCGAGCGCTGCCTGGCGGCGATTCGCCAACTGGCGGCAGACGTCGAAATCCCGACAGGTCTGACGCAACTTGGTGTGCGTGCGGAAGACATCCCGATGTTGGCGGCTAATGCGCTGAAGGATGCGTGCGGACTGACCAACCCGCGCCCGGCGAGCCAAGCCGAAATCGAGGCGATTTTCCTTAGCGCGATGTAAGTCGGCGCGGCACCATGCGATCATGCGGCGGCACCGGCATGGCATGGTGTCGCCCGCGCGGCAAATTTTAATTCACCACTTTTTTTCTAAAAACTTGGCGATCACCCTATTGACGCCGAAAGCTGCGTTTCTATAATGACATAGAGCAACTATTTCATTTTTACGGAGACGTCATGCATAAAACATACGAACGAGCCAAGCATCACACCCGCACCAAGGCAATCGGACTGAATCTGAACAAGCTGCAGGCGCTCATTTTGTTGGTCGCGTCTGCCGCAGTCAGTATCGGCATCATCTATTCCGGCATTAAAGCCTTTATCTAGGCTAGGCTTCGATCGCGATCCGCAACGCCAGCGCAATACCCTCAGCGGCCTGGATAATCTCGCCAAGCGAAGGAAAGCTCGGCGCAATGCGGATATGGCTGTCATCCGGATCCTTGCCGTAAGGGTAGGCCGCGCCTGCCGGCGTGAGCGTGATGCCAGCTGCGCTGGCGAGTGCCACCGTCTTCTTCGCCAATCCAGGCGGCGTCACCAGGTCGATGAAGTAACCACCCTGCGGCCGAGTCCAACTGATACCTGCAATGTGGCTCAGATGTGCCTGGAATTGCGTCAACACCGCTTCGAATTTCGGCTTCAGCAGCTGGCGATGACGTTCCATCAAGAGTTCGACGTTGGCGCGGTTCTTCAGAAAGCGCACATGGCGCAGCTGGTTGACCTTGTCCGGACCGATGCTGCGTACCGAGACATGATTCTGCCACCACGCGATATTGGCCGGCGATGCCGCCAACGCGGCCATGCCCGATCCTGCCCACGTGATCTTCGACGTCGATGCGAACACCAGCGCGCGATCGGGATTGCCTGCCCGCGCACATTCATCTAGCACGTTGGAAATGGCGATTTTCTCGTCGCTCAAATGATGGAAGCGGTACGCGTCATCCCACAGCAAGCGGAAATCGGGCGCCGCGGCCGGCATTGCCGCCAGTCTGCGCACCACGTCATCGGCGTACACGGAACCCGATGGATTGCTGTATTTGGGGACACACCACATGCCTTTGATACTGGCGTCACTCGCCACCAGTTTTTCCACCAGCTCCATGTCCGGGCCACTATCGCTCAACGGAATATTGATCATCCTGATCCCGAGCGCTTCGCAGATGCTGAAATGGCGGTCATAACCAGGCACCGGGCACAGGAAGCTGATTGGCTGCTGCGTACTCCATGGGGCATGGTCCGGCACGCCATAAAGCAGGCCGAACACGATCGCGTCATGCATCAAGGCCAGACTGGCGCTGCTGTCGACCGCCACGTGCGCGGCCGGCACGTCCAGCAGGCTTCCAAACAATGCGCGCGCTTCCGGCAAGCCGATCGCGCCGCCATAATTGCGGGTATCGGTACCGTCGGCGGCCTTGTAATCGCCGAGTTCACCCAACAACGCGTTGGATAGATCGAGCTGCTCGGGCGCTGGTTTGCCGCGCGACATATCGAGTTTCAATCCCAATTCTTTGAAGGCTTGGTATCGCGCTTGTGTGTCCGGCTGGCTCATTGCTGTTTTTCCAATAATAGTTGATTGACGATCTGTCCCAGGCGACGCAGTGCGCGGTCGAGTTCCGGTGAATTCGGTGAGCCCGAATTTCCACATTTCCACAAGTCCTTGCGCGATGTGGCACGTATCGTCCCTGAGCAAGCGGAAACCGGGCACTTGCCGCAAGTTACCTATTTCGCGGAATTCTGTGTCAATTCGCTGAGCTGCTTTCGGATGTTTTTTTCTTCCAGGTAGCGCGCCGTGGCATCGCGGGCGACTGCCATTGATCCGATTATCTCGCCAGTTTGATTTTTTACCATCGCAAAGCTCATGTCGACGTAGCGCTGTTCGCCGCTTTTATGCAGCGAACGTGTGACGAGAGAACCTCTGCCGGGTACCGTGCCGCCGCGGTTAATGGCTTTTTGGAATCCTTCCCAATGGGCCTTGCGAAGCCGCTCCGGAATGATGAGATCGAGGCTTTGCCCGATCGATTCGGCAGCCGTAAAGCCGAAAACGGATTCGGCACCCGGATTCCATAGCCGGATGATCCCTTCCAGATCCGCAAAAATGAGCGCCTCCGGCATACATCTCAGGATATCGTCGGAAGTGACTTCCGCTGGGTTGTCTTCAATTTTCGACATTGCATATACTCACAATCGGTTCGACATCAAAATATAACTCTTCGAGAGTTATGGCTTTATTCTACAAATAAATAACAGCAAACATGAACGCCCCCATAAGTTCCGATTTGGACAGCCCAGCGTCCCTTATGGACCCGCTCAATGGCTGAAATCAATTCCTATAAGATGCATTCTACATGCAACTTAATGCAAGAACCCATTGCATGGGGACGGCCGGTCAATTGATCGACCGACCGTTTAGTCAGCAGGGAGGGCCAGGCACGAATGCGCATGTGCGCTTGTGAGCGGCAGCGCGATTCATTCTCGGGTTCGGATGAGGGCTTCCGGCGTTGTTTCTCGTCGCTTGGACGCGTGCATTGGTGTCGGCACCAAGGTTTCTTCGAACGATCGGTCAATGGCCGGAGTCCGTCGAATCCTTGCGCGGCTACGATGCTTTGAATGAGTAGCTAAATGCCTAATTCGGGTCAAGTTCCAGACGCAGACGGAACGCGGCATCAAAGATATTTTCGTCCTTGGCGGTGACGGCATCTAAAGCGATCAGTTTGCGCAACCAAGGTGACGTGTCGTGTTCCGGCCACTGTGCGGCGAGGTCATGGCGCATGTTTGCGATGCCGTTGGCAAAATAGCGCCACCGGACTGGTTCCGCTTTTTTCAGGTACAGGATCGAGGCGATGTCGGCTAGTGCTTCGGTCCAGGTCTCGGTGGTGCCGCTTTCGACTACGGAGATATAACCTTGGAGTGTCATCCCATGGCATTTGCAACCGGGCGGCAATACCTTTGTAAAGCGTTCGCGCACATAGGCTTCGCGCTGTTCGACACAATGCGTCGCCTCATGTGCCGCAATCGCATTCAGCCAGACCGGCATTTCTTGATCGGTCATCCGACCGAAGAACTCGGTCAGTCCCTCCTCGGGTTTGGTATTGTAAAAAATGATGCAGACCCCCGTGTCGAGGTTCAGGCCGGCGGCCATCAGAGGACGGGTCACACCTTCCTTCTGCGCGTCAAACATTTCTAACGGCAGGCCCTCGGCTTTCAGCAAGCCGACCACATCGCCGATTGCCGTTCGAAGCTGGCCCTCGGAGGGATAAGACGCTGCGTTCGCGTCGGTACAGCAGAGGAGGATAAGCACTGCGAAAAGGTGCAGCCACATTGATTTCATGATGGGTCTCCCTACCGGATGGGACGGCTGTCACAGAAACGTGGCCGTCATATTCCTCATCGGTTGAGAGACATAATACTTTAGGGAAATGGGAATAAAAATGCCTTTTCATGCCGCGCGAAAAATAAAAAGTTGAGGTGACAACTGTTCCGTTTCTGGAATGGCAACGGCCTTATTTTTTTTGACATTCAGCTAACGGATTGAGGCGAAATGCAGGCGTAGAATGGGTCCGGATATATTTATGTCATGTTATTTTTGAAGGGTTAATGAATGAGCAATGACGACACCAAAGTCTGCCCGGTATGCGGCGAGTCGATCAAATCCAGTGCGATCAAATGCCGGTTCTGTAATACCGATCTGGAATCGTTTCAGACTGATCGGGCGGCCGATGCCGAGAAAGTTTTGTTCGCCGGCCACCCCGTCGCGATTTACAGCTTCGGTCAATGGATAGTTGTCGCGTTGACTCTCGGCCTGGCATATCTTTATTACTGGCTTGAGAGTCTCCGGATCACCTACAAGATCACGACCCAGCGGATCAAAGTGGAGCGTGGCCTGCTGTCGACAGAGACCGATAGCGTCGAATTGTTCACGGTCGAACATTTCGATCTGCATAAGCCGCTTGGGATGAGGCTCCTCGGTTTCTGCCAGCTGAGGCTAAGCTCATCGGACGCCAGCTACCGGACCGTGAACATATATGGCATCCCCAATCTGGAGACGCTGGCCGATACCTTGCGTGAATGTTCGCTGCGCGAGCGAACGCGGCGCCGGGTGACATCGATCATTCAACCGTGATGGCGACTGCCCTTAGACGTCGATAAAGCGCATCTTGAAGCTGCGGCCCTTGATATTGCCGCTGCTCTCCTCGCCGCCGGGGTCTCGATTCCCGGCGTTTTTCCCGCCGTTCGCCAAGCTCGAGAACGCGCGTTTGGCGACGCGCCGGTCCAGCGCGACGTAGCTCATGAACTCGAACACGTTGATCTTGCCGACCTGCTCCTTGCTCAAGCCGGCGTCGCCGGTCAGCGCCCCCAATAGATCGCCGGGACGCAGTTTGTCCTTCTTGCCGCCCATGATGCATAGCGTCACCATCGGCGCGCGCAGTTCGTTTTGTGCTTTTTTCGCTTCCATTTCGAGGGCCGGCAATTCGAACCAGGATGCCGGCGCATCCTGATATTGCTCGATCAGCTTGACCCATTTCTTTTCGTTGGGAGCACACAAGGTCAGCGCCAGGCCGGTGCCCTGGCCGCGGCCGGTGCGGCCAATGCGGTGGATGTGCACCTCGGTGTCCTTGGACACGTCGACGTTGATCACCGCGCCCAGCGTCTGGATATCGAGGCCGCGTGCCGCCACGTCAGTGGCGACCAGTACCGAACAACTCTGATTGGCGAACAAGACCAGGATTTCATCGCGCTCGCGCTGCTCCAGCTCGCCATACAGCGCAAGTGCGGAAAAGCCTTGTGCGCGTAGCTCGGCGGCTAGTTCGCGGCAATGGATCTTGGTATTGCAAAATGCCAGCGTTGAGACCGGTTTGTAATGGCTCAGCAGCGCCGCCACCGCAGCGTTGCGCTGTTCGTAGCCGACCTCGTAAAAGCGCTGTTCGATCTGCAGCGCGTCGTGCCGGGATTCGACTTTTACTTCGGCCGGCTGCCTCAGGAATTCCGCGCTGGCCTTGCGGATATCGTCCGGATACGTGGCGGAAAACATCAATGTCTGGCGCCGTGCCGGGCAGGCGCTGACGATGCCGGAAATCTCTTCATAGAAGCCCATGTCCGTCATGCGATCGGCTTCGTCCAGCACCAGGGTCTGCACCTTCGACAGGTCAATGCTGGCGCGCCCGATGTGATCGCGGATCCGACCCAGCGTGCCGACCACGATATGCGCGCCATGCTCGAGCGAAGCGATTTGCGGCCGCATCGGCGTGCCGCCGCACAGGGTCAGTACCTTGATGTTGTCGGCGCAGCGGGCCAGCCGGCGCAATTCGTTCGACACCTGGTCGGCCAGTTCGCGGGTAGGGCAGAGCACCAGCGCCTGAATCGCGAAATAGCTTGGATTGAGCTTGTGCAGGATGCCGATGCCGAACGCAGCGGTCTTGCCGCTGCCCGTCTTTGCCTGCGCGATCACGTCGCGCCGCTCCAGGATCAAGGGCAGGCTATGCGCCTGGATATCTGTCATCTGGTGGTAGCCGAGCTGGTCGAGATTAGAGAGCATGGCCGGTGTCAAGGCCAGGCTGGAGAAAGATCGTGTGCTCACAATGATGTCGATCGCCAAAAAGGGAAAACCAGTCTAACAGGCGGATATCGTTGCAGCCATGCCGGCGGGTGCAAAAACAAAAAGCCCGACTGCGCGAGTCGGGCCAGATGCTTGCTTTGTTTGGTTGCGGGGACAGGATTTGAACCTGTGACCTTC
>DHXL01000357.1:0-10384 GCA_002415335.1 Oxalobacteraceae bacterium UBA5157 | reverse complement strand
CCTTCGGGTTATGAGCCCGACGAGCTGCCAGACTGCTCCACCCCGCGTCTGAGGGGGCAAATTGTACAACGCATCGGCGCGTGGAGCAACCACATTTGAGGATTAATTAATGCACGCGCAGGTTTTCCGGACGGACGATGGCGGCGGGCAGCCGCGCGCGATGGCATACAATAGCGGGTTCGCGGCAGCGCATGCCCCATCGCCTGACTCGACATGGGTTGAGTGACATGATTTTTAAATATTGAAACGTGGTTCGTCTTCCCTCATTCTCACGCCGTCAGCGCCACCTCATAACCGCCGATTGCCTTGCCGATCTCCGGCTGCTGAACCGGGAGCGCATCAGCGTCCAAGATGGCGGCTGGTTCGGGCGGAGCCGTGATCCGGATAATCCGATCACGCGCGGAGTGCAGTGAAGCCGGCCCGCAAAAAGAGCGCAGTACACAACATAACGACATACGATAACGACACAAAATGACGCAATACTGGAGCAAGAAATGACTTACGAAGAATACCTGGACGAGGTCACCACGCTCATCACGGAGAGATACGACTTGAGCGACGCCGAGGCGATCAAGCATGTGATGCGGGCGCAAGCCGCGGACTTTTTTAGTGTGCACGACGACGACCCCGCGATGCGTACGCAAGAACGCGCGGAGCAGGACGCGAAAACCATTTTCGAGCAAAAAAACAAATCACGACCAGAATTGTTTTTCGAACAAAAAAAGAAGGCACGCGCCAAGCCATTCGGCAAGTGACATCAACAACTCTGGAATCTCTTCATGCTCGTTATCACCATCAAACAAGGTAAAGAAAAGAGCTTGCTGGAACGCCAGCCCTGGATTTACGCATCCGCGGTGGAACGCGTCGACGGCAAACCGCAGGAAAAAATGACGGCGGGCGCGACTGCGCTGGTGCATTCTTCTTCCGGCAAGTTCCTGGCACGCGCCGCCTACAACTCGAAATCGCAAATCCGCGCCCGCGTCTGGAGCTTCGACGAAAACGAGCCGGTCGACCATGCGCTGATCAAGCGCCGCGTCAAGACGGCGATTGCCAAGCGGGCCGGCAACACCGATAAGTCGGCGCCCGGCAATCCAGTCCGCCTCGTCATCGGTGAAGAGGACGGCTTGTCCGGATTATTGGTGGATTGGTTCGGCGGAAAGAACGGGTATTTAGTCTGCCAGTTTCAGGCTGCCGGCGTCGACGCCTGGAAAGTCCCGATCGTGCAAACGCTGATCGCCGAAACCGGCTGTCGGAACGTGTATGAACGTTCCGATGAATTGGTGCGCAAAGGCGAAGGCCTGCCGGTCGTGTCCGGCGCGCTGGCCGGCGATGAACCGCCCGATGCAATGCCGTTTACAGAAAACGGCGTACGATACACGCTGGACTTAAAATCCGGGAAGAAGAGCAGTTTCAAGTAACTGGATGCGCGTTCGACGGAACCGCTCTGGCAGGATCGCCGGCTCAACGATGTTCAAACATTTCGCTTGCCACGCGCGCCAGATCGTTCATCCCCGAACCAGCATCCATATGCGCCTTCAGCCAGCGCGCCTGCCCGCCGCGGTCCATCAGTTCATGGATCACCCCGCAGGCCCGGGCAAAATCGGGGTCCGTGGATCTCGCCGACAAGCGCTCCAGATCGCTTGCCACGACCTGTGTGATGGGTCGCCTGGTGCCGTCCTGCGGATCGATCCACATTGCCTCAACCCCATCCTTGGCGGCATTGAACCTGTTCCAGACATAGAGCTCTTTGCAATCGGTGGCTGGCCACATCTGCGGGCGCTCGAAGACTTCGATGCACAATTCCCGCGCGTAGCTCGCCAGCGCCGCTGCGTAGGCCGGTTTCAACGGGGTGTCCAGCACCCGCAGCTCCACGGTTCCGTATTCCGGCTTGGGTCGCACATCCCAATAGAAATCCTTGATGCTGTTGACGATGCCATGTCCGGCCAATTGTTCGAAGTGCGCCTGGAATTGATCCCACGTCCTGATGTGCGACGGCATGGTACCGCTCATGGGAAAAGCGCCGACCACGTTGCTGCGCGAACTGCAAAATCCGGAATCCTCTCCTTGCCAGCACGGTGAATTGGCCGACAGCGCGATGAACAATGGCGCTCTCTGCGTTAGCCATGCGCAAATGCGGATCGCCTCGTCGGCATCCGAGACGCCGATGTGCACGTGCATTCCAAACACGGTGAAGAGCTTGGTCAGGTAGCCGAATTTCTTTGCCGAGTCGCGGTATCGGTCCTTGGGGTAGATTCGCTGCTCGCTCCATTTCTGGAATGGATGTGCGCCGCCTCCCGATATGGCGGCTCCTACCTGGAACGCCGCGCGCTGGACGCTGGACCTGATCTCCTCAAGCTGCGCGGCGGCCTGCGCGTAACCGCCGAGTACCGAGGTCGCCACTTCCAGCATCGAGGTGGTGATTTCCGGCGTGGCCATCCATTCTTTTTTTTGCGCGTCCAGTAGCCGCAGAATATCGGGGGCGGCGGGAAGCAGGTCGTAAGTCAAGCGGTCCAGCACCATCAGTTCGAGTTCGATGCCCATACTGCCCATCTTCGACGTGCTGAATGGCGGCAAAAACGCCGGCCCGGTCCCGGCAACAGCCAACTCCTGGGCGCTCGAGCCGGTCTGGGCTGCTGCCCGTTTAAGCGCGTTATCCATGCGCGTCCTCTTCATGCGTTTCGCCAGCCATTTTCAGTCCCCACCATGTCAGGCCGGGCGCCAGCAAAACATTCAAGCCGAGTAATGCCGTCATCGTCTGCGCCGCGGTCTCGCTTAGCCCGGGATAGCCGGTCATGGAATTATCGACCACGAGAGAGCCGAAACTCACCAGCGAGCATAGCGATACGGCCATCGCGTTTTTCTTTTGTTCGCTCCATGCCGCGCTTGGCATGAACGCGGCACGCGTGGCGAGAATTCTGATTGAGAAAATAACCAGTGCCAACAGCAGGAATGAAAAAGTCATGAGCTGTTGGACTTCCACCAGAGCAGCGGACATCATGAAGAGAAGTGCGTAGCCGATATCCTGTCCGGTCTTGATCTGCGCCTGAAAGACGTTATCCCTTTTTTCGACATTCCGCAGCAATAGTCCCATGAGCAGCAGCGATAGCAGTGCGCTCGCCGAGCTCACTGAGCATAGGCCCAGATCCATCAGCAGCGCGGCGAGCAGCATGCCGGGCCGCATGCTGGCTTGTGCTTTGCAGGCGCGTGTCGCCAGCGCGTAAAGCCCATAGCAGAGCAGTGCGATGACCACGCCGAGCGCCAGTTTTTCGCCTTGCCTGGCCAATTCCATTCCGAACCCGGCGACTGCGCCGCTCGCATGGCTCTTGATCCACGCGAGCGCAACCGCCAGCGCCAGCAACGCCAGTACGTTGCTCACCCCGACCATGTTGGCACCGGCGTTGGTCGCAATGCCGCTGGCGTCGGAATCGGAAACCATCGAGGCGTAGATAATCGGGTTCACCGCAATCAGTATGGCGCCGATGAAGATCGCGTCACCCCACCCCAAGCCGAATATCACGAGGCAAATGACGCTACCCGACCCTCGCAACAAGGAGGCCACGCACAGGCTCACGCCCTGGCGCCGGCTTTTCCATAGCCACTCCAGGTCCATTTTCCTTCCCACCTCGAACAATACCAGCGCGGCGGCGGCATTGAACAGTTCCTGAAACTGGGACAGCAGCGGCGCATCGATCACGCCCAGGCCGCTGACACCGAGGATCAAGCCGGCAACGACGGCACCATACAGCTTGGGCACGCCCTTGGTATGCAATGCAATCCCGACGATCTGCGACAGCAAGAGGCCGGCCCCGATGATGGCCAATGGCGAGAGCAGCCATAACTGCGCCATTTGCATATTCGAGAATTCATTGCTCATGGTCACGTGCCCATGTGGTGGCCAAGCCGATTAATTCATGATCGATAGAATTGGCGATTCTGGCGACGATCACCGTGTCCGCTTGGTTGTCTTTCCTTGCCGGCAGCACCACCGCTATTCTGACCTGGAATATAGTGCTGTCCGCTTTGCTGGGAATCCACAACTGGCCTCTCACCGCCGCGTTTTCTGTCCATATCGCCTCGTATTTTGCACCGCCTCGTCCGTCGCCCAGCGGAAGCAGCCGGAACTGCGTGAGCCATGTGGCTCGCGGATAAGTCCGCGCCAGCCGCAGTTGCATCGCGGCGCGCTGCTCAAGCCGCACGTCGTCTCTCGAATAGGGCAAATGGAGCTGCTGCTCGCTGAGTCCGACCGATTCCATGCGCATGCATTGGCCATCCCGCTCCCACAGCCAGCGCTCTCCGGATATTTCTCCGGCCCTGCCATTCAGATTTCCTTCCCAGGCGGTTTTCAACAGCGCGGTCGCTTGCGGAACCGGGGTCTCGTGCGCCGCCTGCCGGATCTCCCTGGCAGCGCCTATCAGCAGGTTCCAGCGCCCCGCCTGCCACTGGCGCGTCGCGGTGCGCGGTGAAGGAACCCATATCCACTCGGTCGCCGCCCATGCGCCATTCGCGGTACGCTCGATGATGGCGACTCTCTGCTGCGCGCCCGATTCATCGATCAGGCTTTGCGCGGCCCACTCGCTGTTCCACGCCGTCGGTCCGTTGTTCGGCGCAAGGCGCGATTGCATCCAGGCCCACCACAGCGCTTGCGTACTGATACAGCTCGTGGGGTCGCTGCCCTTATCCGTCTCCCATCGCCGCATCTGCAGCCGGCCCTGCCATGCACAGTGCGCGGCGCTTTCGTGCCATCCGCGTGCGCTCGGTGTCGATTCTTTTTCATCAACACATTTCCTTGGCCGCATCGTTGACAGGACGGAAAAATCGGTGATCAGGCCGGCCCGCGCCTTCGCGGCGCTCGCAACGCGACGCGCCGGCGTCGCAGCATGCAGTTGCCACGACCCGAGCAATAGGCCGAACAGCAAGGCGACGCGAGCGATAGCTTTGAATTGGCAATTCATGGCATGAGCGGCAAATTATTCGCTTCTTTGGTCTTCAGGACTTTTGTGATTTCAGCCATCACGGAAAAACGGTAGCTTGAGGAAGGGTGAAGTCGGCCATAGCCGCTGTAGATTTCGATCGGATAGTGCTCCGCCAGATCCTGCCAAAAGCTTAGCGTGTTGTCGATGTCATACCCGGCGCGCGCCAGCATGTAGAGCGACAATTTGTCTGCGGTCGCGTCCCGGACCGGTGTATAAGGCTGAACCCGATCGGCCGCCATCGGAACGGTCCTGGTCCTGAACACCTGCAGCCTGTCAATCACGTCCGCCATGTCCTGGCGCTCGTCCGATTCCAGGATGTTGTGCGCGACTTCCTTGGCAATCACGTAAGCGAGCTCTTGATCGGAATGAACGTATTGAAGCATGCCTCGCGTTACCACCATCCGGTAGCCATCGGAAAAACTGCTTACATCATCGGTATTGCCGAGTTCAATCGCCATCGCGCACGCCGACGTAAGCGGCACCTTCACGACCTCGTGTTGCCCGCCTCGCAGTACGGTCAGACTCATGCTTTGGCGCCCGCGCATTTCCGACGCGATGATTGCCGCACCGTCCCGTTCTGCGGTCGGTCCGGAAGGTAGCGGTTCGATCTCCGCCGCCAGCAAGACGTCGCCCTTCCTGATGCCCGCGAGTTCGGCGCCGCTACCCGGCAAGACATTCATCACCCGCAATTTTTCTCCGAGACCCAATGCGGAATGGGCCAGGGTCGTGTATGCCTCGGCATAGGAGTATCTGTTCTTTGCGGTGAAGCCGAGGATATTGTGCACATGGTGCGGACACAACTCGGTATTCTTCAGGACCAGCGGCGCTGCCACCCGATACAGGCGATTTTCCTGATCGACCCACGCCTGCAAGGCCGCCGTTTTGTCAATCGTGGCGGCAGCTTGACGGGAATCCGATTCAGGAGGCCGGATAGCCGGTGCGGCGCCGGGACCGGCGCTGACCGCGCCCGCTACAGCGACTGCGGGCTGGGAGGAGGGCTTCTGCACCAAAGCCGTTGGTGCACTGCTGGCAGGTGACGGCACCGGTGACGGTTGTTGCAGTGCGCATGAGGTCAATAATGCGAACGAAAGGCAAGGCACGCAGCGTATGGACAGTTTTAGTAGCATGAGAAGGGCTGTGACGGATTGGATAGGTATCCTAACGTTTTTCGATGGAAAAATACATCCTGAATCATATTGTTCCAAATATAAACTGGAGCCAGCCTATTCGTGAAATTCGACCGAAAATCGCGGACAGATTGGCAATTCAGCCCACTACGCCAGGCAACTTGCTCGACGCGCTTACCAGCGCGGCTTCGTGCTCATTCAACGTGATGCCGACGATCGGCGCGTCGTCCTCAGTGATGATCGTGCGACCAGTTGCCGTTTGGAGCGGCCAAGTAGGATTCCACCGTCTCCTTGTGTCCGGTTGCGTGGCGCATCACTTCGCCGCATTTGCAAATCCCTTGATACGGCTGGATGTGCGAACATGCCGATACTTTTTGCAGAAAGACCTGGACCGGTTTCGAGCATTTCTTGCACTTGAAGGTGAGGGTGCGGGACGGTTTGTTGCTCATTTCTTTCCTTGCCTGATTAGAAAACTGGGTCGGGCAGCAGACATCAGCGTGCCGAGAGGCGCCACAACGACGTCAGCTCGGCCGCGCGCGCTGCATGCAGCGGGTCGGTCTCATCGGAAGCACGCGGATGATGCGGCTTGATCTCGATGCGGGCGATGACCTTCAATCCGGCCGCGTCGATCATGGCGAGCAGTTCGGCGCGCGATCGCAGGCCCAGGTGCTCGGCCAGATCCGAAAGTATCAGCCAGCCTTCGCCGCGCGGCTCCAGGTGCTCCGTAAGTCCGGCCAGAAAGCCGCGCAGCATGCGGCTGTCGGGATCGTAGATCGCGTGTTCGATCGGAGAATTCGGCCGTGCCGGCACCCATGGCGGATTGCAGACGACCAGCGGCGCTCTGCCTTCCGGGAACAGATCCGTCTGCAGCACCTCGACCTGCTGGTTGAGGCCGAGCCGCAGCAGGTTATCGCGGGCACAGGCGAGCGCGCGCGAATCCTGTTCCGTTGCGATGATGCGTTTGACTCCGCGGCGCGCCAGTACCGCAGCCAACACGCCGGTGCCGGTGCCGATATCGAACGCCAGCGACTGCGCGCGCGCGGACAGCGGTGCCTGCGCCACCAACTCGATGTATTCACCGCGCACCGGTGAAAACACGCCATAGTACGGATGGATCCGATCACCCAGCGCTGCGATCTCGACGCCGTTCTTGCGCCATTCGTGCGCCCCGATCAAGCCCTGCAGTTCGCGTAGCGATGCAATCGACGCTTCTTCGCCGGGGCCGTAGACTTCGATGCAGGCTTGCCGTACGTCGGGCGCGCGGCGCAGCGGAATACGGTAATCGGCATCGAACGGCAGCAGCAGCATCGCCAGCGTGCGTGCGCGTTGCGATTGCGCCTGACGATGCAGATGGAAGGCTTCGGCCGGCGAAGCGGGCGCCGCCTTCGCCTTTTTCGGCTTGCGATCGATGCGCCGTGCGAGGGCTTGCAGCAACTGACGCGCATTCTGGAAGTCGCCGCGCCAGAGCAGCGCCGTGCCCTCGCTGGCCAGACGATACGCGGCGTCCGCGGTGATGCGGTCGTCTGCGACGATTACGCGCTTGGGCGGCGGCGTCGCGCTCGCGGAACGCCAATGAGCGGAGTGCGATTCGCCCGCTTCGGTCCAACTGATGATCGGATGCGCGCTCACGGCGGTGTTGCCTTCGAGAACAGATTCAGGTGCATGGGAAGCGGATGATTTCATGAGGATGGTATTGGAACATAGAATCGTCCCGCGCTGCGAAGTAACCGTATGGCACGATCGGCAAAATCGTATATATTAACGGGCTCAACGAAGTCGGCGGCGAATCGCCCTGGAAATAGAAAGAAGCATTATGAAAACAGCACTCATCGACGGCAAGCACATTGCCAATTTCGACAAAAACATCATCGGCAACCTGTTGTTGAATGTGGCCACGCACGACGACGTCAGGGCAGAGAAGATGATTGTCGGTATTCGCAACGAAGCAGGCGAAATCTACCGTATTATTGGCGCGACGAAACTGAATAGCTACATGAATGCGGTCGAGGAATTGTCTGATCTCGGGCTCACCGATGAGCTGCAGTATGTCGATGGCACCAAGTTCGGTTGCGACTCCATTTTCAGCGCACCGTGATCGCAGCAACGATGCGCGAGCAGATCAGCCCGCGCGCGCGTCGATGACTCATTTACAGGAACCGGTCCAGTATCTTGCGGCTGTGCTTGTCCAGCGCAGCCGTGTCACGAATCAGGAAATGAATCCCGTGGTTGTCGGATACCAGTAGCGCGGCGGGTCCGATGCGGCGGATGTCTTCTTCGCCGCGCAATACAAAACTCGTCTCGCCGCGATCGGTTTCGACCTGCCAGGTGCATGGCGTGGCGAAGCTGGACACGCTGGCAATGGCGCGAATTTCAGGCATGAACTCGCGGCCCGCCAGTTCCTCTTCGAGCAGTTCCCGCACGGCAGGCGACAAATCGGACAGGTGATCGATCCAGGCCACTTCGCGGCCATCGACGCATACCATCGCGATTCCATCATTCGGCGCCTGGATCGGGAATGCGCGCACCGGCGTTGCGCCCTCGTAACGCCGACCGTCGGCGCCGGTCAGAATCAGGCGGCCGAAGGCATTACGCGTCAGTTGGAATTCAGTTGTCGTCATCGCTATCTCCCTGGTCATCCATGTCGACGTCGACGTTGCGCGCCTGCGCCTGGTAGAGGCGGAAATAGGCGCCTTCGCGCGCCATCAGATCGTCGTGCCGGCCTTCCTCCACCACTTCGCCGTGATCCAGCACCACCAGGCGGTCGGCTTTGTGCAGGGTCGAGAGGCGGTGCGCAATCGCGATCGTGGTGCGGCCGTGAACCAGGTTGTCGAGCGCCTTCTGGATTTCCTTCTCCGTTTCGGAGTCGACCGACGAGGTCGCTTCGTCCAGGATCAGGATGCGCGGATCGATCAGCAGTGCGCGTGCGATCGAGATTCTCTGGCGTTCGCCGCCGGACAATCCCTGGCCGCGCTCGCCGACCATCGAGTCATAGCCCTGCGCCAGGCGCAGGATGAATTCGTGGGCATGCGCGGCGCGCGCGGCGGCGATGATCTCGGCGCGCCCGGCTTCCGGTTTTCCGTACGCGATGTTTTCCGCGATGGTGCCGAAAAACAGGAACGGCTCCTGCAGTACCAGCCCGATATTGCGCCGGTAGTCAGCCACCGGGAACGAGCGGATATCGACGCCGTCCAGCAGAATCGCGCCTTCGGTCACGTCGTAAAAGCGGCAAATCAGGTTGACCAGCGTGCTCTTGCCGGAGCCGCTATGGCCGACCAGTCCGATCATTTCACCCGGCGCGATATTCAGGCTGATGCCGCGATTGACGGCCCGGTTGCCATAGCGGAAACCGACTTCGCGTATGTCGATGCGGCCCTGCACCTTGTTCGGATCGAGTTGAACCGGCTGCGCCGGTTCCGGCACGCTGGAAACGTGATCGAGGATGTCGAAGATGCGCTTGGCCGCCGAGGCCGATTTTTGCGTGACCGATACGATGCGGCTCATCGAATCGAGCCGTCCATAGAACCGGCTGATGTAGGCGATGAACGCGGTCAGCACGCCGACCGTGATTTCGCCGCGCGACAATTGCCAGATGCCGAACGCCCACACCACCAGCATGCCGATTTCGGTCAGCAACGACACCGTCGGCGAAAACAGCGACCAGATCTTATTGAGCCGGTCGTTGACCGCCAGGTTGTGCTTATTGGCATCGCGAAAGCGTGCCGTTTCGCGCTGTTCCTGCGCGAACGCCTTGACCACGCGGATGCCGGGGATGGTATCGGCCAGCACATTCGTCACTTCGCCCCAGACGCGATCGATTTTTTCAAAGCCGGTGCGCAGCCGGTCGCGTACCACGTGAATCATCCAGGCGATGAAGGGCAGCGGCAGCAGCGTCACCAATGCCAGCCATGGATTGATCGAAAACAGGACCGCTGCCGTCATCAGGATCATCAGCACGTCCGAGGCAAAGTCGAGCAGGTGCAGCGACAGGAACACGCAAATGCGGTCGCTTTCGCTGCCGATGCGCGACATCAGGTCGCCGGTGCGCTTGCCGCCGAAATATTCGAGCGACAGCCGCAGCAGATGCTCATAGGTTGCAGTGCGCAGATCGGCACCGATGCGCTCCGATACCAGCGCCAGGATGTAGGTTTTGGCCCAGCTCAGCGCCCACGCCAGCAGCGCCGAGCCAAGCAGGCCGGACAGGTAGAGCGTTACCATGCCTGACTCGATATGCTGGCCGTTCTGGTAGGGGATCAGCACCTTGTCCATCAACGGAATGGTCAGGTA
>DHXL01000293.1:6168-7772 GCA_002415335.1 Oxalobacteraceae bacterium UBA5157 | reverse complement strand
CTGACGTCATAGTCTCCGTCCGCCCGAAACCCTCGGTTGGGCCCGGCAATGAAGGGCAAATAAAAGAAGTCGCATTCACCGGCGCCGATCGCATGCGGTCGTGATTCAGCCAGGTACCGCTTGATCCACAGCCCGACAGACGGCTCAACTGCAACGTCATAATCGTCCCCAGCCGCACCCTTTTCATTCTTGAAGTCCGCGGATGAGAACCGGAGACGCCAAGCACCATCACCACCCTGGTACAGGTTGCCCTTGTTGTTCGGTAGGTAGCGCATCACGGCGAACTGACTGACCCGCAGGGGATTGCTAACAATCATCTTCAGGAATACGACATCGCGCAACCACACCACATAGCTGAGGTGATGAACCAAGGGCGGCGGGTTCAATTCGATAGCTTGAACGAATTTCAGCATCACCCTTAACGGCGAGGGACTGGCCAGGATGTTCGAGATAGGTTCCCTCGGGTCACGCGACCGCCAAATCTTCTCCCTACCCCTGATTGCTTTGACCTTGTCCCGAATTTTCAGATGAGTGGCTGCGCACAGTCCGCGCCAGCGCTCGGCCTGCTGCTCACGATCCAGTTGCGGATAATCGCGCCCCAATATCAGCACCAGGACCGGGCCGGGCAGCGTTTCGGCTATCTCGGGGCGCGACCAGAGGAAGCCCGTTTGCGGCCGCAACATGCATTTCACATCGTCGAGAAATTTCGGGATGCCGTTGTGCACCTTGCCGCCGGCGCGCGCAGTCAGCCAACGCACGTAGTCCATCACGTGTGGAAAATAAACCAGCCAAGCCAGGGTGTGGACATCTTCGGTGGCGAGTCCCTTCCCGGGCGACTTCAGACATAGAAATCCAAGATAGCTCGAAATGCCGGTCCAGTTCGCGGCAGCGGTCGGGCATATCGCGCCGCTCGATGACACCATGGCCTTCATAATCCGGCATCCAGTCTCCGATGCGGGCTTGACCCGCCAGGTGTTTTGCTTGGCGCCGCCATCGCGATAGCCATCCGTCTTAAAGTCGATAAGGTTGAGCCATTGCTCATGGATTACCCCTGACAACGGGAGCGCATACGCGCCCAGCGTTTTCCTCTCCTCAGTTCGCTTCTTACCCCATGCCGTCTGCAGGCTGCCGGACTCCTTCTCAGTGCGTTCGTGGCGGGTGTAGCGCCGGCCGGGAAGGCGGTTGAACAACGTTCCTTCTGGCACCTGCAGCGCCTTCTCAAGCTGACCTATGGCCGGCACGCTGTATGAAACAGGCAGACCAGCCAGATCCAGCCAGACGTGGATGGAGGATGCACTTACACCAGACGCCCTGGACAGCTCGGCTTTCGTCATTGCACTCGCAGCAAACAGCGCGTTGAATGCCCCGTTGAAGTCAGCCGGCAGCGTATCAATCTGCCTGCATTCTTCGAAATGCCGGCGCCAAGTGAGAAGATGCTCCGCCTGGTCGCGCGCAGTCCGCGGGGACAGCTTATCGACGAGATGGTCCTGGTGCCGTAAGAAGTGGGCGTCAAATCCGGACGTCATCTCGTCGCCCACGAGACTGTCGTCCATTAGGCGGAGCCGCTTCATCCAGCCGTTCAGGGCGGAAGCGTAATTCATGAT
>DHXL01000293.1:0-6085 GCA_002415335.1 Oxalobacteraceae bacterium UBA5157 | reverse complement strand
GAGCCTTTTATTACTGTCAGTGTTTATGGGTGAATAACGGGCTCCTTAGAACTCAAATAACGGGCATCGGGCTGGAAGCCGCGCCAGATAACGATTTCGATGAGTTAGTTCCTGCCAGATTTGGTTAATGAAGTCCGGCACAACTGCCGTTAGCCTCAACTCTCAAAGTCTTCTGAAACTGCTACTCATCTAGGAGCGCACACGGCAATGCGACTGGAGAATCGCCGTATGAAGTCGTATAGCAACAGGTCGTTAAAAAACTCAACTCTGGCGCTGCAGGCACGCGGCGGGGCGAGGAAATGTAGTGCGGATCGCACATTGGCGGGCTGGGAAAATCGTGCAAATTGCAGTGATTTTCAGAGATAAAAAATATCTTTGAAGAAAACTCAAAAAAGGCTAAATCTAGGGAAATTTTTGGCTACACGAAGAAAGGAGCATTTGCTCCCTTTGAACTCTAAAGGGCCATAGATATGCAAAGCAAAGACCTGCGCGACAGCGGCAAGCGGAGTGGCGCCGAGCAAGGTAACGTCCCCACCAGCGGTCAAGATGAAAGCGACAGCGGCCGGGCCCACCGTGATGAAATGAGGGTGCAGGCAGAACAGACATACTCACCGCTCGAGCGAGAGGCCCGCACGCACGTTGAGACCGCATGCGCTGCTTTCCACCTGACCCGCAAGCCGCAGACCTTACGTGCATGGGCGTGTCTCGAAAATGGTCCAATCCGCCCCAGGCGGATCAATGGCCGCTTGGCTTGGTCTGTGAGCGATATTCAAGGACTGTTGAGCGGGAATTGAATCTGGTACTTCGGTTGGATATTAAACAGAAGACCGGCAGCCAAGTCATAGCGCGCATGCGCGACAGGCGGGGTGGCTTGAAATAGTGCGACAATGCAATGCTGAACCGACCTCATCTTAAAAAAAACATGAAGAAGCTATGCTGTGTCGCAGCCTTGGTTTTAGGCGTCAGTCCCTTCGCACAAGCGCAATCCCATTTCAAGTCTGTTAGCTCATGGCCTTCACATCCAAGCGCGAAAACGCGCCCTATTGACCGCCATCGGCACGCTCGGACTCCCATCAAGGCGCATCGCGCACGGGTCAGTTGCAGTGATGGGTCGAAGCACATTTTACGTGTGTGCGAGCGTCATGGTGGCGTGGCTGCCGGGAATTATTAAGGCGCAACGGCACGCTATGCGATACAAGGCAAGCATGAAAACAATAATCAGCATGTTGGCGGCGGCCCTTGTTTCTGGGTGCGTAGGGATTACCCCAAAGTACACGATCGAAGAAATGGACGCTATAACGACCCGCGAATATGCTGGCAAAACCAAGGATGAGGTATTTGCGGCGGCCACAAGAGTATTCAATGCCTCGGACGATGGAAATTTCAAGATTCAGCGGTTCGGCGGCGAACTCAAGGCGACCAGCTGGCATGCCATGATTTTTAACGCGCTTATATTCGAATGGCGCGTGCTACCAGAGGACTCCGCTAATGGAGTTGTAGTTAGAGTCAACAGCGCTTCAAAGATTGATGCGCTAGAGATGCCAAACTTAACCGGGAAAGGGGTCTACGAGCTATTTTTCGGGCGGCTTGATTACATGCTTAGGCTTTCCAATTCATGGCCGACCTGTGCTGAAGCGACCAACCGTATTTTTAAAGAAAAAGGTCGAGGCGATGTAGCGGCATTGTGTTACTCGTATGCAAATAATTCGGACGAACCTTCCCCGCCAAGATAGCGGCTCGCACATCATGATGTTTGGGTTCGAGCGAACAGTCGCATGGGAAGCCATGATGGCATGCGCCAAATTGTGATACCACGCGGCGGCCGCAACCAGATGATGCATGGGCGCAAGCGGTACGGGTGCTAAAAACCACTGTATAACCGCACAGGGATCGCGAGTTGAATTTCCTGTATGATCTTTAGTCGAACGTTGTGAAACGTTACGTATCAATATATCAACCGGAGTACGCCATGAAAGCAAGCCGTTTGTTGCTGAAAATTTACGGTGAGCGGTGCGACGGGCAATGGTCTCTGATCTGCCTTGATTTTTCACTTGCCGCGCAAGCCGATACCCTGGAAGAGGCCAAATTGATCCTCGCAGGTCAAATCAAAGAGTATTTAACTGATGCCTTGCATGGTCAAGATCGCGAGTTTGCGCCGGCCCTATTGTCGCGCCGTGCACCGCTGAAGTATTGGCTGAAATGGTGCCTTGGCATCGCGCAGCGAAAATTGCTGGGACATCAAAATGATCGGCATAAGGCGTTTCGGGAACCGATGCAACTAATCCCAGCCTGATCTTGAGTAGCGTCTACCCACCGCTCACATGCAAAGACGTGAAGAGGATACTGAAGGCTTTGGGGTTCGAACCACGCGATCAAAAATCTACCTCTCATGAGCAATGGGTAAAAAGAACTGATAAAGGATTTTGGAAAGTCACTGTTGACTGTCCCAAAGCTCCATTCAGCCAGATTCTTATTGATTTCATGTCTCGACAAGCCGGAGTATCGAAAAAAGAGTTTTACGCCCAGCTGAAGAAGTAATTTCTAGAGCCCGCCCAGCGCGGGCTTTTTAACGCCCCCAGATCCTAACGTTAGGATTTCCCCCAGCTGCTTCGGCGATGGCCGAATTACCGCCAGAGCTACCTCAACCTCCTCCTCGATCTTCATGACTTCCGTCGCCTCGGTCGCCATCACGATCTCCATGATCACGGTCGCCATGGTGCTCTTTGTCATCCTTGTCGTGGCGGCGATCATCCCGGTCGCGGTCGTCGCGGTGGTCATTCCGGCCGTCGCCTTCATAGTGATAGCCAGCTTCCCCGCCTGGGCCATATGGCGCCGTCGCTACACAGCCGCCGAGTACCACGGGCAACACGGCCAGCGTGAGCAATATCGAGAGACGTTTCATGGCAGGCTCCACAACGATCTGCGACATAGATTTCGACGCCAGAATCTCCCCTCGGTTCACTTCAGGCTTGGCAAGCCAAACCACTTCGCGCGAACCTCTTGATGCTGGAGCCGGCTGTTGATCGAATCGGGTTACACAGTGGTTACATGGAGATAGTGCGAAGCAGGAAAGCAAAAAAGGATTACAGGCCGAAGCGTGTAATCCTTTGATTTACTGCGTATTTCTTGGTGGCCCGGGGCGGAATCGAACCACCGACACAAGGATTTTCAATCCTCTGCTCTACCGACTGAGCTACCAGGCCAAGGCGCGCAAGTATAGCAAACCTGCCGGATTTTGCAAGGAATAGATGCGATCCTGATCCGCGGCAAACGCTATAATGCCCCTCATACACGGTTTCGCCGGGCTCCGGATTAATTACACAGGCGGTTTGCGTTCTATGCATTTGCAAAGCGATATTTGCATTATCGGTAACGGCGCCATCGGCAAGACGGCGGCGCTTGGATTCGCGCAGGTCGGACTTAGTGTCATTCTCTTGAGCCCCGACAGCGCGGTTGCGGCGGCACCATCTCCTAACTGGGACGTGCGGGTGTATGCGCTCAACCAGGTCGCGAAAAGCCTGCTGGCGAAGGTGAAAGTGTGGGATGCGCTCGACGCCGCGCGCATCGCGTCGGTCGACGCGATGGAAGTCGCCGGCGACGGCGGGCAGGATGCCGGACGGCTTTCATTCGACGCGTATGGCGCGCGTGCCGACGCGCTGGCGTGGATCGTCGAAGACCAGAATTTGAACCAGGCGCTGGAGGCGGCATTGAAATTCGCGCCCAACGTGCGCATCGTGACCGGCCGCAGCACGCGCTTGAGCGTCGATGGCGCACAGGCAACGATACAGCTGGAGAGCGGCGACACGATAGCCGCATCGCTGGTGGTGGGGGCCGATGGCGGCCAATCCTGGGTGCGCGCGCAATCCGAAATCGGCATCGACTACCGGCCGTACAAGCAGCGCGCCATCGTTACTAATTTCAGTTGCGACCGGCCGCATAATGGCATCGCCTATCAATGGTTCAACTCCGCGCAGGGGATCGTCGCGCTGCTGCCGTTGCCGGGGCAAAGGGTGTCGCTGGTCTGGTCGGCGCCGGACGCGTTGGCCGAGACCCTGTTGCACGAGCCGTTGACGCGCGTGGCCGAACGCGTGAGCGAGCTATGTGCGGGCCAGCTGGGACGATTGCATCCGTTGCAACCGGAAGCGATCAAGGCGATCCCGCTGGCGCTGATCCGACCGCACGCGATCACGGCTGCGCGGGTTGCACTGGTGGGAGACGCGGCGCACGTGGTGCATCCGTTGGCCGGGCATGGCATGAATCTCGGTTTCGCCGACGTGGCCTCGCTGCTGGACACCTTGGCCGAGCGCGGCGCATACCGCGATTGCGGCGATGCCAGGCTGCTGGGGCGCTATGCGCGCGCGCGCAAGGAACAGGTATTGCTGATGCAGCTCGCCACAGACGGCTTGCAGCGTTTATTTGCGGCCGATTTTGGCCCTCTGCGCCTGGCGCGCAACGTGGGATTGAACTTGGTGAATAAGTTGCCGGTCTTAAAGAGACGCCTGATCGCGCAAGCCTTGGGCAAGCGTGGGTGAATTTGCAGTGGTTCGATTAATTGGAAAGAAGTCATGAACATAATAAAACTGGTTCTCGCGGCAACTCTGGGATTGACTGCCGCGGCGTCGTTTGGCGAGACCACGCAAGAAGCAGCGGTCAAGAAGTTGATCGAGCCGCGCCTGGGTCCGGGCGCCAAAGTCGACTCGGTCGTCAAGACGCCATACTCGGGCCTGTACGAAGTGCGCACCGGTGGCGACATCATCTATACCGACGAGAAGGCGAAATATCTATTCGTGGGCCGCGTGATCGATACGCAGACCTATCAGGATTACACCAAGCAACGGGTCGACGAGATCAGCAAGATCAAGTTTACGGACCTGCCGCTGGCCTCCGCGGTAAAGATGGTCAAAGGCGACGGCAAGCGCGTGATCGCCGTATTTGAGGATCCAAACTGCGGTTACTGCAAGCGTTTCCGCCACACGTTGCAGGAGATGAATAACGTGACGGTCTACACCTTCATGTACAACATCCTGGCAGCAGATTCGGCGATCAAGTCCAAGAATATCTGGTGCACCGCCGATCCCGCCAAGGCATGGGATGACTGGATGTTGAACGGCAAGGCCGCTGCCGCGGCACCCGCCAGTTGCAACGCTCCGAACGAACAGGTATTGGCGCTCGGACAGAAGATGAAGATCACTGGAACACCGACCATTTTCTTCACCGATGGGTCGCGCATCCCCGGCGCGATCGATGCCAAGGCGCTCGAAACCAAGTTTGCCGCCATCAAATAGCAGCAATCATCGATTCACGGTAATCCCCTTTCCAGGGAGCGGGTCCGGATGCATGTAGCGCGTGCCGATCAGTTCGCAGGTATTTTGCTGGCAGCGGGCAGGGGCGCGCGTTTCGATCCGAGCGGCGCACAAGACAAACTCATGCAAGTGATCGAGAATGGCGACGCGGTCGCCGTTGCGGCCGCAAAGAATATGCTGGCCGTCTTGCCGATGGTGCAGGCGGTGGTGCGTCCCGGCGCCGATGCACTCGCCGCGCAATTACGCATGCTCGGTTGCGCGGTGACCGAGTGTCCGACTGCAGAGGACGGCATGGGGGCATCGCTGGTGTTTGCGCTGACCCTGACCCGCGAGGCCGGCGGCTGGCTGATCGCCCTGGCCGACATGCCGTATGTCCAGCCGGCCACCATCGCCGCATTGCTGCGGGCGATCGCCGATGGTGCCGATATCGCGGTGCCGACCCATGCTGGACGGCGCGGCAATCCGGTGGCGTTCAGCCGCTTGCACTTGCCGCGACTGCTGGAATTGAGCGGTGACCGAGGCGCGCGCAGCTTGCTCCAGACTCTTGCGGTGGTTGAAACGGCAGTCGATGATGCGGGAATTCACCGCGATATCGATACCGTCGACGACCTCGGATGAGCAAACCGGGCGCCCGCCCGGCATGCGGCAAAGTGGGGCCTGCCGGCGCAATGTCGTTATACGATCTTGCATTCGCTTCAGCGGATAGCAGGTCGGAGTCCCCTTGTGGGACATACGATCTTGCATTCGCTTAGCGGATAGCAAGTCGGAGCCCATTGTGGGGC
>DHXL01000282.1 GCA_002415335.1 Oxalobacteraceae bacterium UBA5157 | reverse complement strand
GTAAATACCTGGCGCGATGCGTACTGGATCTGGTAGCCCGAGACGCCGAACAGCGTGCCGGTCGGCGCCCGGATTTCGGACGGGTAGTCGGGGTGCGTGGCGAAGTCGTGCCCTGCCTTGGCCACCGCCATCGAAAAGCCGGTACCTGTCAGCTGCATGCCGTCGCCGGAATCCCCCACAAAACGAATCACGGCACTATCGAGCTCTTCAATCGGGCGCGGTAACGCGCGTTCAGCGGTCTGTCCTGATGCTCGCATGGTGCCTTCCGTAAAGACTCCGCCGGTCCGTCGCAAGGATTCCGGCAGGTGTTATTCATGAGACCTGCACTAGTCGTTTCGTTGCGGCTGCGGGACACATCCCGCACCTCTGTTTATTTCGTTGAGACTGCGTCCAATTATGCTACGATTATCGTTTGATATCAAACAATTTTGTGGCAACCTAAATACAACACAGTCCTTCGCATGAGAACAAACCACGAGAGGTCGAAATGGAACAACGAATAAATGCTGCAGCGTGCCTGTTCGAGACCGGCGCCGAAAACCACACCGCCATCGAATGCGGGCAGCAGCGCATCAGCTACGGCGAACTGCGGAACGCAGTGGCGCGTGCGGCGGGCGCCTGGCAAGCCATGGCGCTGGCGCCGGGCGAACGGGTCGTGGTCTTCGCGCCTGACAGCATCGAGTACGTAGAAGCCTATCTCGGGATCATCTGGGCCGGCGGTGCCGCGATTGCGGTCAATCCGCGTCTAGACATGCGTGAACTGGCACCGATCCTGAGCGAATCCGGCGTGTCGTTCATATGGACCACGCCCGAACTGGCGCCGCAGCTGCTGGCGTTGACGCGCGGCCTGGCGCAGTCGATCAAGGTCGTGGCCGGCCAAGGCGGCGACATCGGTTGGTATGCGGCGTGCGCGGCTGCGCTGCCGGTCGCGCCGCTGCTGCGCGCCGCTGAGGATGTTGCGTTGTGGATCGGCACCTCCGGCACCACCGGCACGCCCAAGGGGGTGATGCACAGCCACAGCGTGACCGCGACGGCCGCAGCGTTTGCCAGTGAAATCCTCGGCGCCGGCCCACAAGACCGACTGTACGCCAGCTCCAAGCTGTTCTTCGCCTACGCACTGGCCAACTGCCTGTTCGCCGGCTTGCGCCTCGGGGCAACGGTAATCCTCGATTCCGAATGGCCGAGCGCCGAGCGCGTCGCGCAGATGGTGCAGCAGCATCGTCCGACCATCCTGTTCTGCGTACCGACGCTGTATCACAAAATGCTCCAGGCCGGCGTCGCCGCGATGCTGAAGGAGCACGGTATCCGGCATTTCATTTCGGCCGGAGAAACGCTGCCGTCGTCCGTATCCAGTGCCTGGCAAAAGGCCACGGGGCGCACACCGATTTCATGCTACGGCACCTCCGAGACCCTGTACCTGATGCTGTACTGCGACGACGACTCAGGCCATCTGAAACCGACCCCGCTGACCATGTTCCGCTATGACGATCTGGCGCCGGATCTGCCGCAGCGCGTATGGCTCAGGCATCCGGCAATTGCACGCGGCTATTGGCAACGGCCGGCGGAGCAGGCAGACGGCTTCCACGACGGCTGGTTCTCGCCCGGCGATATGTTTCTGCGCTGCGACGGCTGGCTGGAGTTCACGGGCCGCAACGACGACATGCTGAAAATCGCCGGGCAATGGGTCAGCACACAATGGGTCGAACAGGCGCTCAGAGCCGCCTGCGGCGATAGCGTGCAGGAACTGGCGGCGGTCGGCGTAAAGAGCAACAACGGCCTGACGGCGATCGCGGCTTTTCTGGTGGCGACACCGGCCCAGGAGGAAACCGCACACCGGCGCGTGGCGGAAGAAATTGCCACCCTGCCCGGCCATAAGCGGCCGCGCTGGGTGCACTGGGTACAAACCCTGCCGCACACCGCGACCGGAAAACTCCAGCGCGCCGCACTCGGCGCGCTGCACCAGCAGAGCGGCGCTGGCAACTGATTGCTGTGCGTGATTGCTGTACGACAGGCATGTGCCGACGCAAGCCGAAAACGGGGGGCGCGCGCAAGGTCAAAACTTGATCTGGATCATTTCCTTTCGCAGGAATTGCGTTTATGAGTGTCAGATCAGAAAAGGCGAGCATGACCAGACTGCGCATCATCGGCAAGACCATCGGCGACCAGACTGGCCATGACCTGCGCGCGCGCGTGCATTTTTGTCCGGAGACCGGCCAGATATGGTTGCATGAGCACCGCATGCTGCTGATCCATGCCGAGGCGCAGGCATCGCTGCGCAAGGAGCTGATCGACACGCTCGGCATGGAGCGCGCACGCGGGCTGTTCAATCGCATGGGTTACGAGTCCGGCGTGCGCGATGCCGAACTGGCCCGTACCCGCGCCGAAAGCGCGAGCGATCTCGACGCTTTCATGACCGGCCCGCAACTCCACACGCTCGAAGGGATCGTCAGGGTTACGCCCATCAAGCTCGAACTCGACCGCACCGCCGGCAGCTTCTATGGCGAATTCCTGTGGGAAAACTCATGGGAAGGCCAATGGCACCGGCACCACTACGGCGTCCATTCGGAACCGGTGTGCTGGACCCAGATCGGCTACGCATGCGGCTATACCTCCACCTTCATGGGGCGGCCGATTCTGTACAAGGAAGTCGAATGTGCCGGCATGGGTCACGCGAACTGCCGCATCATCGGCAAACCGATCGAGGAATGGGAGGACGCGAGCGAATACGCGCACTTCTTCAACCACGAATCCATCGCCGACCAGTTGATCGACCTGCAGACCCAGGTCGTGCAATTGCGTTCGTCGATCGGCGAAAAGGAGAAACTTCCTGCCGATATCGTGGGCAATTCGCCCGCGTTCCGGGCCGCCTACAACCTGCTCATCCAGGCCGCGGACAGCCAGATCACGGTGCTGCTGCACGGCGAAACCGGGGTCGGCAAGGAAGTGTTCGCGCGCACGCTGCATGAGCGCAGCGCGCGCAGCCATGCGTCGTTCATCGCAGTCAACTGCGCCGCGATTCCGCATGACCTGGTCGAATCGGAATTGTTCGGGGTCGAAAAAGGCGCCTACACGGGCGCGCTGGCTTCGCGTCCCGGACGCTTCGAGCGGGCCAACGGCGGCACGCTGTTCTTGGACGAAGTCGGCGACCTTCCGCTGGCTGCGCAAGCCAAGCTGCTGCGCGTCCTGCAGGAAGGCGAGATCGAGCGGCTCGGCGACCAGAAGATCCGCAAGGTCAACGTCCGACTGGTGGCGGCCGCCAATATCGACCTGTGCAAATTGGTCAAGGAAGGCAAGTTCCGCTCCGACCTGTATTACCGGCTCAACGCCTACCAGATCAACATCCCGCCGCTGCGTGAACGCAAGGAAGACGTGTCGCTGCTGGCCAAGCGCTTCCTGGAAAAATATTC
>DHXL01000105.1:12338-12485 GCA_002415335.1 Oxalobacteraceae bacterium UBA5157 | reverse complement strand
CTCGCCCAAGTGGAGGCGAGCATGAATAAGCTGCTGGATGCGATGCCGCGCAAGGGGGTGATCCGCGCCTCGCTGGCCGGGCGCGGCGCGCTGATCAAGGTGCGCGACATGGCCGAGGCGTGCGAGATCGCGAACCTGATTGCGCCC
>DHXL01000105.1:0-12169 GCA_002415335.1 Oxalobacteraceae bacterium UBA5157 | reverse complement strand
GAGCATCTGGAAATATCGGCCGAGAATCCGCAGCAATGGGCCGACCTGGTACGTCACGCCGGCGCGATGTTCCTCGGGCGGTTTTCGTCCGAGTCGCTGGGTGATTACTGCGCCGGGCCGAACCATGTGCTGCCGACTTCACGCACGGCGCGCTTTTCCTCGCCGCTCGGCGTGTACGATTTTCAGAAGCGCTCAAGCATCATCCATGTCAGCCAGGCGGGTGCCCAGTCGCTCGGCAAGGTCGCGGCGGAACTGGCTTATGGCGAGGGCTTGCAGGCACATGCACGGTCGGCCGAGTATCGCCTGAAATGACGAGCATGCAACAGGTGCGCCCGTGAGCGAATGGCTCAATCGCGTCTTTTGCGAAGATGCGTTGACCGGCATTGCGCGCATTCCCGATGGCACGATCGACTTGATCCTGACCGATCCGCCGTACGGTCTCGGCAAGGAATACGGGAACGATTCCGATAAACTGGAAGCCGCCGCCTACCTACATTGGACCGAACAATGGATTGATGCGGCGCTGCCCAAACTGAAGCCGAGCGGCAGCCTCTACATTTTTCTGACCTGGCGCTATTCGCCGGAAATCTTCGTGATGCTGAAACAACGCATGACAATGATGAATGAAATCATCTGGGATAGACGGGTGCCGTCGATGGGCGGCAGCACGCGCAGCTTCACCTCTGTGCACGACACGATCGGTTTTTTCGCGAAGCAAAAGGGCTATTACTTCGACCTCGATGCGATCCGGATTCCGTACGATGCCGAAACCAAGAAGGCCCGCTCGCGCTCGATTTTCGTTGGTGCCAAGTGGCTGGAAATAGGCTACAACCCGAAAGACGTTTGGAGCGTGTCGCGCCTGCATCGCGAACATCCTGAACGGGCGGATCATCCGACCCAAAAGCCGTTGGAAATTGTCGAGCGCATGGTGAAAGCGTCGTGTCCGCAAGGCGGCGTCATTCTCGATCCCTTCATGGGCACCGGGACCACGGCGGTGGCTGCACAGCGCTGCGGCCGCGATTTTGTCGGCTTCGAATTGAATCCGGCCTATTGCGAGATCATTGAGCGCCGTTTAGCTGCGCCCGAAGGACAGCTTACCGAGCAGATCAATCCGCAACCGACCGAGCCGGTGCGGGCCAAGATCACCGACCTGATCCAAGTAAGGAAACGCAAGAAAAGCAAGAAAGGCGCGGAAGAAAATCAAGAAGACTCGGCACCGGATTCCAAACAACAAGCACTTGGCTTTTGATCGCATCGAACCCGTGAACGTATGCCCTTAATCGAAAACATCATCCGCCCCGATATCCGCGCGCTGGCGGCCTATCACGTGCCTGATTCGACCGGCTTCGTGAAGCTCGACGCGATGGAAAATCCATATGCCTTGCCCGAGCAGCTACGCGCCGAGCTGGGCCGGCGCCTGGCCGACGTCGCGATGAACCGTTATCCAGTGCCAAGCTACGCCGCGCTGAAAGCCAAGATCCGCGACAAACTCGGCGTCCCTGGCGGCTTTGACGTGGTGCTCGGCAATGGCTCGGACGAGTTGATCTCGATGATCAGTATTGCCTGCGCGCAGCCCGGCGCCAAGGTGCTGGCGCCGTTGCCCGGTTTCGTGATGTACGCAATGTCGGCCCAGTTCGCCGGTCTGGAGTTTATCGGCGTGCCGCTCAAGGCCGACTTTTCACTCGACAAGGAGGCGATGCTGGCCGCGATTGCACTGCATCGACCGGCGATCACGTATCTGGCTTACCCGAACAATCCGACCGGCACCTTGTTCGATGCCGGCGATATGGTCGAGATACTGGCGGCGGTCGGCGAGCGCGGGATCGTGATTGTCGACGAGGCGTACCAGCCGTTCGCGCAAGCCAGTTTCATGCCGCGCCTGGCTGAATTCGGCAACCTAGTCGTGATGCGTACCGTATCCAAGCTCGGCCTGGCAGGCATCCGGCTCGGTTATATGGCGGCCAGCGCGGCCTTGCTGGCCGAATTCGACAAGGTGCGTCCGCCCTACAACATCAACGTGCTGACCCAGGCTGCGGCCGAATTCGTGCTGGATCACGCCGCCGTGCTGGATGCGCAAGCCGAGGCGGTGCGGGCCGAACGGACGAGATTGAGCGCCGCATTGGCAGATTTGGCGGGAGTCGAAGTATTCCCGTCGGCGGCGAATTTTCTGTTGATTCGGGTGCAAGACGCGGACGAAGTCTTTGCAAATCTGCTGCGACGCAAAATTCTCATTAAAAATGTGGGTAAAATGCATGCATTGCTGGCCAATTGCTTGCGGGTGACCGTCAGCACGCCGCATGAAAACGCATTGTTCCTCGAGGCTCTCCGGGCGTCAGTATTTTAGTCCGTTGGGGGACAGAGTGACGCTACGCTTAACGCTTTCCCGCTTTTTCAGTCAGTTGAACAGAGTAACGCCACGCTTGACTCTATTCAGCAATACTTAAGAGATTATGCCCACGCCACGCACCGCCGAAGTCGTCCGCCACACCAACGAAACGCAGATCCGCGTCGCCATCAACATCGACGGCAGCGGTCAGCAAAAGCTGAACACCGGCGTGCCCTTCCTCGACCACATGCTGGACCAGATCGCGCGCCACGGCTTGATCGACCTCGATATCGAAGCCAAAGGCGACTTGCATATCGATGCGCATCACACGGTGGAAGATGTCGGTATCACGCTCGGACAGGCATTCGCCAAGGCAATCGGCGACAAGAAAGGCATCCGCCGCTATGGTCATGCCTACGTGCCGCTGGACGAGGCCTTGTCGCGCGTCGTCATCGATTTTTCCGGCCGTCCGGGGCTCGAATTCCACGTGCCGTTCAAGCGTTCGATGATTGGCACCTTCGACGTCGACCTGGCGCACGAATTCTTCCAGGGTTTCGTCAATCACGCGCTGGTGTCTCTGCATATCGACAACTTGCGCGGCGACAATGCCCACCATCAATGCGAAACGGTATTCAAGGCGTTCGGCCGCGCACTGCGCATGGCGTCCGAACTCGACGCGCGCGCTGCCGGCATGATTCCATCGACCAAAGGCAGCCTGTAGCCGTCTCACCGCATTGAAGTTGGAATTGCTGACATGAACAAAATTGTTGTGGTTGATTACGGCATGGGTAATCTGCGCTCGGTGGCGCAGGCGCTGCGCCATGTCGCGCCGGAAGCGGAAGTGTGCATCTCCGGTGAGGTAGCCGATATTCGCAGCGCGGACCGCCTGGTATTTCCGGGCCAGGGAGCGATTCCGGATTGCATGCGTTGCCTTAGCGAATCCGGCCTGCAAGACGCAGTGATGGAGGCGTCGCGCTCGAAGCCGATGTTCGGTGTATGCGTCGGCGAGCAATTATTGTTCGACTGGAGCGAAGAGGGCGACACACCGGGTTTGGGACTGCTGCCGGGAAAGGTGGTGCGGTTCCATCTCGAAGGCCGCTTGCAGGAAGATGGTTCACGCTTTAAAGTACCGCAGATGGGCTGGAACACGGTGCGCCAAACCTTGTCGCATCCACTGTGGCACGGGATTGCCGACGATAGCTACTTCTATTTCGTGCATAGCTATTATGCAGCGCCCGCCGATCCGGCACACACCGCAGGCGAGACCGACTACGGGGCGCCATTTTGCAGCGCGGTGGCGTGTGATAATATTTTTGCGACGCAGTTCCATCCGGAAAAAAGTGCGGCAGCAGGTCTACAACTGTATAAGAATTTCGTTCACTGGAACCCATAACAACGCCCGGCGCCGAATCGTTCACTGAGCCATTTCCCCCAACCCTTACGCCATCCACGTAGCCATGCTGCTGATACCTGCCATCGACCTCAAAGACGGTCACTGCGTACGCCTGAAACAGGGCGATATGAACCAAGCGACCGTGTTCTCCGAAGACCCCGCCCAAATGGCGCGCCACTGGCTGGCGCAGGGCGCGCGCCGGCTGCATCTGGTGGACTTGAACGGCGCGTTCGCCGGCAAACCACGTAACGAAGCGGCGGTCAGGGCCATTATCCAGTCGGTGCGCGAATTCGCCCTGGAAAATGAAGTCGGCGAAATCCCGATCCAATTGGGCGGCGGCATCCGCGATCTCGATACCATCGAACGCTACCTGGACAACGGCTTGAGCTACATCATCATCGGCACGGCGGCGGTCAAGAATCCCGGATTCCTGCACGACGCATGCAGCGCATTTCCGGGCCAGATCATCGTCGGCCTCGACGCCAGGGATGGCAAGGTCGCAACCGATGGATGGAGCAAGCTGTCCGGTCACGAAGTGATCGACCTTGCCAAGAAATTCGAAGATTACGGCTGCGAAGCGATCGTCTATACCGACATCGGCCGCGATGGCATGATGGGCGGCGTCAACATCGAAGCGACGGTCAAGCTGGCGCGGAGCATGACGATCCCGGTCATCGCTTCGGGCGGCGTGCACAATGTCAAGGATGTCGAGGCGCTGTGCGCGGTGCAGGACGAAGGCATCGAAGGCGTGATTTGCGGCCGTTCGATCTACGAAGGCACGCTGGACCTGCGCTCGGCACAAGAGCGCGCCGACGAGCTGACCATTGCACCGAGCGACTCGGACGAACCGGAAACCGATCCGTCATGACGCTCGCCAAGCGCATCATCCCCTGTCTCGATGTGACCGCGGGCCGGGTCGTCAAGGGCATCAATTTCGTCGAGTTGCGCGATGCCGGCGATCCGGTCGAAATCGCGCGCCGCTATGATGAGCAGGGAGCGGACGAGATTACCTTCCTCGACATCACGGCGACGTCGGATCAGCGTGACCTGATTCTGCATATCATCGAAGCAGTGGCGTCGCAGGTATTCATTCCGCTGACCGTCGGCGGCGGCGTACGCTCGGTCGACGATGTGCGGCGCTTGCTGAACGCCGGCGCAGACAAGATCAGCATCAATACATCGGCGGTGACCAATCCGCAATTGGTGTTCGACGCATCACAAAAGTACGGCTCCCAATGCATCGTGGTCGCCATTGACGCCAAGAAAACCGGCGATAACAAATGGGAAGTATTCACCCACGGCGGGCGCAAGCCGACCGGACTCGATGTGATCGAATGGGCGCAAGAGATGGAGCGTCTCGGCGTCGGCGAGATCCTGCTCACCAGCATGGACCGCGATGGCACCAAGGTCGGTTTCGACCTTGATCTGACGCGTGCCGTATCGGATGCGATCAATGTCCCGGTGATCGCATCCGGCGGAGTCGGCGGCTTGCAGGATTTGGCGGACGGCATCAAGCGCGGGCACGCCGATGCAGTGCTGGCGGCCAGCATATTTCACTATGGGCAGCACACCGTGCAGGAAGCAAAACGCTTCATGGCGGCGCAAGGAATCCCGATGAGGTTGACATGAGCGTGAAAGCCAAATGGCTGAATAGGGTGCAATGGGATGAGAACGGCCTGGTGCCGGTCATCGCGCAGGAAGTCGGTTCGAACGACGTGCTGATGTTCGCCTGGATGAACCGGGACGCGCTCGCCAAGACCGTGCAACTCGGCGAAGCCGTGTACTGGAGCCGCTCGCGCAAGAAATTGTGGCACAAGGGAGAGGAATCCGGCCATACCCAGAAAGTGTGCGAGATCCGCCTCGATTGCGATGAAGACGTGATCTTGCTGAAGGTCGAACAAATCGAAGGCATTGCCTGCCACACCGGTCGTCATTCCTGCTTTTTCCAGAAGTTTGAGGGCGACGAAAAAAATGGAGAATGGCAAACGACCGAACCGGTCCTGCAAAATCCCGAGAGCTTCTACCAGGCAGGAATCCCGCATGAATGATACTTTGCAGCGCCTGGCCGACGTGATCGAGTCGCGCAAGCCGATCAACGGCGGCGATCCCGATAAATCCTACGTCGCGCGCCTATTCGCCAAAGGCGACGATGCGATTCTGAAGAAAATCGGTGAGGAAGCGACCGAAACCGTGATGGCGGCGAAAGATGCGCGGGTCGACGGCGACACCTCGAAAGTTGTCTACGAGTGTGCCGATCTCTGGTTCCATTCACTGATCCTGCTGGCACAATTCAACCTGAAGCCGCAGGATGTGCTGACTGAATTGGCGCGACGTGAAGGGTTATCGGGTATCGAGGAAAAAGCAAATCGCAAGCTGGACGCGCGCGAGCAGGCGGAACGCAGAGATTAATCAGCCGGAGAAAATATTGGATAACTGTATTTTTTGTAAAATCGCCGCCAAGAAAATTCCGGCAACCTTGATTTACGAAGACGAGGACGTGATCGCGTTTCATGATATCAACCCCGCCGCGCCGGTGCATTTCATGATCGTGCCGAAACAACACATCCCGACTCTGGCGGACTGCGATGAAGGCCACGCCGCGTTACTGGGTAAGATGCTGCTGCTGGCACCCAGGCTGGCGCAGCAGGAGGGCTGTGGTTATTCGGTCGCGGCGGACGGCAGTGCGGCGGGCGGCTACAAGACCTTGTTCAACACCGGACCGAACGGTGGTCAAGAGGTGTACCATCTTCATATGCACGTCATCGGCGGACCGCGACCGTGGCGCGGACAGCGTTAGCGCTAGAATGTGGCCTGCGTTTGCTCGCATGCGATGTATCAACTGACAGTAGGACCAAGCGTCCGGCAAGGAGAAAAGAATGGGTTCATTAAGTATTTGGCACTGGCTGATCGTGCTGGTCATCGTGATGTTGGTGTTCGGCACCAAAAAGCTCGGTAACATGGGGTCCGACCTTGGCAAGGCGGTCAAAGGATTCAAGGATGGTGTGAAGGGCGAGGAAGACAAGCCGGCCGCGCAAGGCGGCGCGCCATCGCAAGTCGCAGACAAGACCACGATTGACGTCGACGCGAAAGAGAAGGCGAAGAGCTGAGCACCGCGCACCTTCGGGTGTGCCTGCCCAGCCTGATTCTCTATGATAGATCTAGGCCTTACCAAACTTGCATTGATCGGCGTGGTGGCGCTCGTAGTAGTCGGCCCCGAGAAGCTGCCCAAAGTCGCGCGCATGGCGGGTTCACTGTTTGGCCGCGCGCAGCGCTACATCAACGACGTCAAAGCGGAAGTCAGTCGTGAAATCGAGCTGGACGAGTTGCGCAGCATGCAAAAGGAAGTGCAGGATGCTGCCAGCAGCGTCCAGCAGAGCTTCGCTCAGAACATGTCGGAAGTCGAGAACAGCGTGCATTCGGCGTGGCACGGTGACCCGTTGAGTAATCCCCTGCTGGACACGCCCACACCCGATCAGCAGGCCGGCAAGGCCAGGGCTTTTCGGCGCAAGAAACTGGCGCGCACTTCCGCGATCCCATCGTGGTTCAAACAGCAAAACGGCCACAAGATGCACATTATGTCCGGCGCCGCGCGGGTTGCGAAATACCGGCCGGCCGGTTCCCGCAAGTCCACATCCTCATTCCACTAAATGCCCGAACAACAGCAAGCCGGTGCGCAAGACACCTTCATCTCGCACCTGATCGAGTTGCGCAACCGTCTGGTCAAATCCGCAGCGGCCGTGCTGATTGTATTCGGCATCCTATTCATCCTCTGGCCCGGCCCGGCCGCCATCTATGATTTTCTCGCGCGTCCGATGATGGCGTCGCTGCCGCTCGGCGCCAAAATGATTGCGACCGGCGTCATCACACCGTTCCTGGTGCCGATGAAGGTGACCTTGCTGGCGGCGTTCGTGGTGGCCTTGCCGTGGGTGTTGTACCAACTTTGGGCGTTCGTCGCACCCGGCCTGTATGCGCATGAAAAGAAACTGGTCGCGCCGCTGGTCATCTCTTCCTCGGTGCTGTTCATCGCGGGTGTCGCGTTCTGCTATTTCTTGGTGTTCGGAAAAGTGTTCAAGTTCATCAACGACTTCGCGCCGAAATCGATCACGGTGGCGCCGGATATCGAAAATTACCTCGATTTCGTGATGACCATGTGCCTTGCGTTCGGCATGACGTTCGAAGTGCCGGTGGTCGTGGTGGTGCTGGTACGCATGGGCCTGGTGTCGGTCGACAAGCTGAAGTCGATACGTCCTTATGTCGCGGTCGGTGTGGCCGTCATCGCGGCCATCGTCACGCCGCCCGATGCCATGAGCATGTTGCTGCTGGCTGCGCCGATGTATTTGTTGTACGAAATCGGCTTGCTGGTGGCGCCACTGTTTGTCAAGGCGACGCAGGCGCCGGAAGAGGCTGCTTAGTCCGGCTTCGCCACTTGGCGCAACCAGCTGACCAGCGGATAGGCATCCTTGAACTGAGCGGCCAGGTCCTTCGGCAAATGCGTCGGGATCCGATCTCTCACGTTGCGTTCGGTCCACACAATAAAGCTCTTCATCTTGATGTACTCGATGTGCGGTGCATCGGCATCGAATCCCTTCGGAGGGCGGGTTAATTTCCCTTCCTCCCGCAAGCTGCCGAAAGTCTCGATCAGCCTCTTATTTTTCAGCAATTTGCCGAATCCGCTCGCGTCGGCAATCACATGCCGGCGGATCGCGCGAAGGCGGTCCGCCGGCGGCATGTATTCGCCGCCCGCAACCAGCAGCATGCCGCTCGCATCGATTTGAAAGTAATAGGCAGGACCACCACCTTGGCTCGGCTTTTTCAAGCCGCTGGCCGTAATCGCAGCCGAGAAGGTCGTCTTGTATGGACGCTTGTCGGCTGAAAAACGCATATCGCGATTGATGCGAAACAAGGCTTTTTTCGGATTGCAACCGGCTACCGTGGGATCGAATCTGCTGATGTCGGCAATCAAACCGGTCACCAGTTCCAGAAATTCCGCGCGCAAAATGTCATAGCGCGGCTTGTTCATCACGAACCAGGCGCGATTGTTATTTTCGGATAGCTCCGACAGGAATTGGGTCAGGTCGCGGATGTGCATGAGCGCTGCGGTCGGCATCCTGCGCCGCTTATTCTTGCTCTTCGCGTTTGATCTTGGGCCGCTTGCCAACCGTTACGTCGATTGTCGCTTGCCGGCTCTTGCGCATCACGGTTATCTTGGCATTATTGCCGGGCGTGAGTTGGGCAATCAGATTGAGCATGTCGGTGGTGTCGGCAACGGGCTTGCCTTCGACCGCGACCAGGATATCGCCCGGTTTCATGCCCGCCTTGTCGGCCGGGCCGCCCTTGAGGACTCCGGCGATGATGGCGCCGCTTTTGGTCGTCAAGCCGAAACTCTCCGCAAGTTCCGGGGTGATTTCCTGCGGTTCAACGCCGATCCAGCCGCGCACCACCTGGCCATTCGCGATAATCGATTCCATGACGGTTTTTGCGGTGCTGACGGGGATCGCAAAACCGATGCCGAGCGAGCCGCCGCTGCGCGAATAGATCGCGGTGTTAATGCCAAGCAGGTTGCCATTGGTATCGACCAGCGCGCCCCCTGAGTTGCCGGGATTGATCGCTGCATCGGTTTGAATAAAATTCTCGAAAGTGTTGATGCCCAGATGGTTGCGCCCGAGTGCCGACACGATACCCATCGTGACGGTTTGGCCGACGCCGAACGGATTGCCGATCGCCAATACGACGTCGCCGACACGGGATTGCTCGGCATGACCGAGCGTAATGGCGGGCAGATTCCGAAGGTTTATCTTGACGACCGCAAGATCCGTTTCGGGATCCGCCCCGACCACTTTGGCGGCGGCCTTGCGGCCGTCGGCCAGCGCGATTTCGATTTCGTCGGCTGCCTCGACCACATGATTGTTGGTTAGGATGTAGCCTTCCGGGCTGACGATGACCCCGGATCCGAGGCTGAATTGCTTTTCCGCCTGTTCGTCGAAATGATCGCCGAAGAACTTCTTGAAGAACGGATCATCCATGAACGGATTGTTCGGCTGCTTGGCTTCCTTGCTGGTGAAGACGTTGACCACGGCAGGCATCGCCCGTTTGGCCGCGTTGCCGTACGATGCTTGCGCGGCTGTCGCGCTGACCGGCGCTTCGAGCATTGAGGCCGATGATCCTGTGACGCGCGCGTGTTGCGTGCCATTCAGCATGCCGCCGGCCCAATCGGGTTTCAGGGTGATCACAATGAACCAAAGCGCCAAGCCAACCGTGACGGTTTGCGCAAACAGAAGCCAGAGACGTCGCATAGATGGGTGTGGGTGGAAAAGGTGTAAAAGATGCGTCTACCAGTAGTGCGCAGCGGCGCGCTTGAAAGGCTTGCGGCGCTGACGCTCGATATTACGCGCTTTTGTGATTATTGCTCAATTGCGGCGCAAGTGGCGGAACCCTGACAAATTAAATGCCGCGCGAGCGCGCCATCGGCTCGGTTCTCGACGATCGATCCCGTTAACTCGATATCGCGATGTGAGACGAGCGCTGGCTATCGGCCTATGATCGTTTTTTAACAAGTTGAAGGTCTTTTGCGGTTCTAATCGCCACGTCAAGCATTGCTTCCGGTTAAGATGGAAGCAATGCATTCAGCACGCAGGCACAATACGGTTACATTTGGTTGCACTTAATTTCTTTTAAGGGCCGCAGACTGCCCTCTATCTGCGGCGCTACCGAGCTCGACCAGAACGCTCGGCCTTTCCCGCACTATGCAAAAACGGATCAACTATGTTCTCGCAGGCTTCCCCGAACCCAACCAGCGTAATGATCGTCGAAGATGATGCCGTGACGCGCAAAATGTTGAGCCTGGCGGTTGAATCCGCGCCACACTTCAGACTGGTGGCGCAATTTGATAGCGTCAAGCCGGCATTGGCATGGCTCGAGACTGGGGCGGTCGATATCTTGCTGACCGATCTCGGATTGCCCGACGGTTCCGGCATCGAAATCATCTATGAGTGCGTCCGGCGCTGCCCGAAATGCGACATCATGGTCATTACCATGGCCAGCGATGACGACAACATACTTGCCTGCATTGAGGCTGGCGCGTCGGGCTATGTGTTGAAGGACGCCGGCAAGCTGGACGTGGTGCGTGCGCTACTGGAATTGCGCGCCGGCGGCTCGCCGATCAGCCCGATCATTGCGCGCAAGGTGCTGGCCCGTATGCGCGACAGCAGGCGATCGCCGACTCCCGCCGTGTCGGGGACCGGCGGCGGGATTTCGCTAACCAAACGGGAGGCGGCGATTCTCGATCTGATCGCGCGCGGCGATTCGTACGGCGAAGCCGCCAAGATCCTGATGGTCTCCGTCGGGACGGTGCAAACCCACATCAAGAACATCTACGACAAGCTTTCCGTGCATTCCCGCGGAGAGGCGGTCTACGAGGCGCATCGTCGAGGCTTGCTGCAATTCGAGGCGCCCAACAAAGGTGAGGCTTGAGCCACCAGCCGCGCGTCGGCAGTTCTTGGTTACCGAGGCGCAGAGCCAAGCTGCGCAGCACCCTGTCCTCGGTTGACTAGCGCGTCGCGAATCTCGCTCAGTAGGATGACCTCTTCCGATGGCGGAGGCGATGCGGCCGGTGCCGGCTCAGCCTTCTTGGCGTTATTGATGATTCGCACCATCTGGAAAATGATGAAGGCGAGAATCAGGAAGTTAATCAGGATGGTGATGAAGCTGCCGTACGCAAAAACGGCTCCAGACTTCTTTGCTTCCGCTAACGTCAGCTGCGCGGCCTGGTGATTCAAAGGGATATAGTAATTCGTGAAATCGAGGCCGCCGACCAGTTTGCCGATCAGCGGCATCATGATGTCTTGCACCAGCGAATCGACAATCTTGCCGAACGCGCCGCCGATGATGACCGCGACGGCGAGATCGACCACATTACCCTTGATCGCAAAAGCCTTGAATTCTTGCAGCATGCCCATGGCGTCGATGCTCCATCTGGTTGAGGAAAATATCCTGATATATCCTGGCGCATTCGCAGCATCGATTATTCGCGTGCGAGCCGCACCTGCAACCGGTGGCCCGGGACTAAGCAATCGCTGCATTCATACGCGTTACATTCTGCAGCAAGAATACGTCGAACGCCGTGCGCGGAGTCAAAAAGACAAGTCAATTGCGGAAAATTTTCCTGAAATTGCGCGGAAGAACATGTATTCCCTTTAAAACAATCTTCGGCTCCGCTATAATCTAAGGTTGCTAGAAGTTTTGAATAAATTTTGCATTTTTGACTTGATTGGGGTTGGTATGAGTATCGAAAAGCAGGTCGACTCCGGTCGACGCGGCTTGCTCGTCGCTACGTGTGCGGCAGGTGGGGTGGCTGGACTGGCGACGGCAGGGGCCTTTATATCAACCTTTCAGCCATCGGAACGGGCAAAAGCCGCCGGCGCACCGGTAGAGGCCGATATCTCGGATCTGAA
>DHXL01000350.1 GCA_002415335.1 Oxalobacteraceae bacterium UBA5157 | reverse complement strand
TACGTCCACGCCAATAAAAATCGCGAACAGGCGCAAGCGGTCGCCGATGCCATCGTGGCAGCCGGCGGCGGCGCGGAGGTGCTGATATTCGACGTCACGGATGCGGACGCGGTCGGCGCCGTGCTGCAACCGTTGATCGAAGACGACCCGATTCAGATCCTGGTCAACAACGCCGGTATCCATGACGACGCGGTTTTCCCCGGCATGCAGCCGGCGCAATGGCACCGCGTGATCGACGTGTCGCTGAACGGATTCTTTCATGTCACGCATACCTTGATGATGCCGATGATCCGCAGCCGCTGGGGCCGCATCATCAACGTCTCGTCGATCGCGGCGTTGACCGGTAATCGCGGCCAGGTGAATTATTCGGCGGCCAAAGGCGCGCTCAATGCGGCCACCAAGTCGTTGGCACTGGAAATCGCCAGCCGCGGCATCACCGTGAACGCGGTCGCGCCGGGCATCATCGACAGCGACATGAGCAAGGGCGCATTCGACCAGCAGGCGATCGAGAGGATGGTGCCGATGAAGCGCGTGGGCAAGCCGGAGGAAGTCGCGGATCTGGTGAGCTTTCTGACGTCGCCGCGCGCCGCATATATTACCGGGCAGATCATTTCGATTAATGGCGGAATGATTTAGATGTATTGCTGATTAGCTGGGACTTGAGCCGCATAACCGTATGAAGAATTTTCTCGACACAGGTAGTTCGTTCGTGGCAACTGCATCCAAGAATGACCGCAGGTCCTGGCGTAGCGAGCTGCTGCGTCGCCTGCGCACGTTGTGGCGGCTCAAATTGACCGTTACCACGATGGCAATCACGACATTCCTGATGGCCTATTTCTGGGTTCTCGCTCACCCGTTTTTCCCGATCACCGTGATGCCACTCACGGCATTGGATCGTGCGATCGGCCTGCGGCCGGAGACCCTGCCGGTCTATCTTTCGCTTTGGGTGTACGTTTCGCTCGTGCCTGCGCTGTTGCGCAGCGGTCGAGAGCTTGCCTCTTACGGCGCGGCGACGCTCGCCATGAGCCTGATAGGGTTGGGCATATTCATCGTTTGGCCGACCGCCGTGCCCGCATCCGAGATTGACTGGTCGCAGTATCCATCGATGAGCTTTCTTAAGAATTTGGATCTCACCGGCAACGCATGTCCGTCTCTGCATGTTGCCTTCGCGGTGTTCACCGCGATTTGGCTGGAACGCCTCCTGCGCGAGATGGGTACCGGTCGCGCGCTGCGCGCGTTCAACTGGTTGTGGTGCGCCGGTATTCTTTACTCCACCGTTGCGACCCTTCAACACGTCGTGCTTGACGTCTTAGGTGGCGTCGTTCTGGGCTCGATTGTTGCGGCAATGCACCTTTGTGCGGTCAATCGTGGTCCAAGCTCTTCTTAAAAACTTGAATCTTTCCACTTCTCTGCAATCATTACCAATGTGACTAGCCGTGTCGGCGAGCACGCAGAAGTCTCCGGCAGAGTCTCATAGGGCAACGTTACAACGGCAGTGCAGAGCATGCATGCGGCCTGAATGAAGGGGCTTTGGATCGTTCGGTTGGAAAGGGCACGCGATGGATACGCACGGCGGTTCAATTTCGGTATGGATGGCGACGGCAAATGTTCCGGTGTTTTCACCGCTGACCGGCTACGTGGAAACCGACGTTTGCGTCATCGGGGCGGGTATCGGCGGCCTGACTTGCGCCTACCTGTTATCGCAGGAAGGAAAGGAGGTCGTCCTGATCGACTCAATGGAAATCGGCAGCGGCGAGACCGGACGCACCACGGCGCACTTCTTCCCGCCGGACAAGCGGTATTTCGAGCTGGAGCGCGCGTTCGGAGTCGACTACGCCAGGCTGGTGGCGGACAGCTTCCATCAAGCAACCGATTTGGTGGAAGCCATCACAAGAAATGAAGGTATCGATTGCGAGTTTGAGCGACTCGACGGCTATCTGTTTTCAGCGACGCGCGCCGATACCGAGATCCTTGTTCGGGAATCGCATGCGGCCCGCAGCGCCGGCGCTGTGGTTAGCATGGTCGAACGCGTGCCGGGATTGAGCTTCGATAGCGGCCCTTGCCTTCGCTTCCGCAATCAGGCGCAGTTCCATCCGCTCAAGTACCTGAGTGGACTGGCGCGGGCATTTACCGCCAGTGGCGGCCGGATCTTTACGCAAACGCGGGCGATCGATGTGGCCGGCGATAGCACCATGCGCGAGGTGCAGACGCATGGCGGGAAGATCCGCGCAAAGGCGGTCGTGATCGCCACCAACACGCCATTCAATGATCGCGTCGTGGTGCATACGAAGCAGGCAGGATATCGCACCTATGTGATCGGACTGCGCGTGCCGAAGGATTCGGTGCCGCGTGTCTTGATGTGGGATACCGGTGATCCGTACCACTACATCCGGCTCCAGACGCCGGCCGGCCAGACCGGCCATGACATCCTGCTGGTCGGTGGCGCGGACCACAAGGTGGGGCAGGACGAGCATCCGGAACATCGCTACAACGAGCTCGAAAGCTGGGCACGCGAGCGCTACCCGATGAGCGGCCCGGTCGAATTCAAATGGTCCGGTGAAGTGATGGAGCCGGCGGACGGCGTCGCATTCCTTGGCTGTAATCCGATGGATGCGGGCAACGTGTACGTCATTACCGGCGATTCCGGCAACGGCATGACCCATTGCACCGTGGGTGCCATGCTGATCACCGACCTGATCATGGGGCGCGCCAATCCATGGACTGCGGTTTATGATCCGTCACGCAAACCGCTTCATGGCGTCACCGAGTTCGCCCGTGAACAAGCCAATACCCTGAGCCGGTACCGGGACTGGCTGACCGGAGGCGAAGTCGAATCGGCGCGCGAGGTCGCCCCTGGAGAAGGGGCCATCATGCGACAAGGAACAAAGAAACTCGCGGTTTACCGGAATCACGATGGCGGCTTGCATGTGCTGTCGGCAGCATGCACCCATCTTGGCTGTGTCGTGGCCTGGAATTCGGCAGAAAAATCCTGGGACTGTCCGTGTCATGCGTCACGCTTCGATGTCAATGGCGAGATCCTGCATGGGCCGGCAATGAAGCCGTTATCGCTTGAAGTCCTCAATGAAGCGGGACCGATCGCGGGCGGAAATCAAGGCGAGGGCGCCGGGGATCAGGGGCGGCCGCGGTGAGCACCGGAAGGGCCCGGCGTCAGCACGCCCGGGCAGTCATTGCCGGGTGCACAGCGTTGGGGGCATCCATGCGCGTGGCCGCGGCTGACTGATCAGGCTTGCCTTGATCGCCTTTTGCCAGATTCGGGAAAACACGGTAGCGCCTGCCTGTCCCTGCTGTACAATTGCCCGGCTTATTCGCCTCACCGCTCCCTCCGCAGGGCCTCGCGCCATGCCGATCGTGCAGGCCGTCTTCCAGAGAATTGAGAACACCATGCCCTCCGACGATCGCCTGTTCCTAGACTCATTACGCCGCCGCCGGCTACTCGGCGGCATGCTCGCCGCGACGCTGCCGTTTGCCGCTCCCGGCCGCGCGCGCGCGTCGGACAAGCCGATACAGGTCGGCGGACTGCCCGTGACCTGCAACCTGACGCTGCCGGTGGCCTGCGTCGCCAAGGCGGCCACGCTCGGCAAGCCCGGCAGCACGGCGACCCAATTCGAGTACAGCAAGTACAACGGCTGGCCCGAGGTCAAGGAGTCCTTGATGACGGGCCGCATCCAGGCCGCGTATATGCTGGCGCCGCTGGTGATGGATCTGGCCGACAAGAGAATCCCGCTCAAGATCGTCTCATTGGGCCATCGCTCGGGCGCCGTGATCATGGTGCGCACCGACTCGCCCTACAAGCGGTTTGCCGACCTGAAAGGCAAGCGCATCGCGATCCCGAGCCGCTTCGCGGTCGACTTCCTGTTCCTGCGCAAGATGCTCGCGCGCGAGAAAATGACGCCCAAGGACGTCGAGATCGTCGAGATGGCGCCGCCCGACATGCCCGCCGCGCTATACGCCAAAGCAGTCGACGGCTACTGCACAGGCGAGCCGTTCGGCGCCGCCGCCCAGCGCGCCGGCTATGCGCGTCCGCTGGCGATGACGCGCACCGAATGGCGCAACTACATCTGCTGCGTGCTGACCGTGCGCGAGGAGCTGATCAAGGAAAACCGCCCGCTGGTGCAGGAGCTCGTGAACTACGTGCAGGCAGCCGGCACCTGGCTCGACGCCGGCGCGGCCAACCGCAACAAGGCCGTCACCGTCGCCGCCGGACGCAAGTTCTTCAACCAGGATCCCAACATCCTCCGCTTCGTCATGGAGAACCCGGCCGACCGCGTGACCTACGGCGACCTGCGCATGATCCGCGCCGAGTTCGACGACCTGATGAAGCTGTCGATCGAAGCCGGCACGATCAAGCATCCGATCGCCTACGAATCCTATGTCGACGAGAGCTTCGTGAAGAATCTCAAGCCGGTCGCCATCAACCTCTGACGCCACGATCACCTTGAAACGCATTCTGATTGCCCTGTTTTCCTCCCTGCTGCTGCTCGGCCCGGCCGGGGCCGCCGACAAGCTGGGCCTCAAGGCCGGCGTGTTCGAGCCGCCGCGCATCGCGCCCGATTTTGCGCTGCGCGGTTCCGGCGGCAGCGAACTCAAACTGAGCCGCTTCCGCGGCAAGCTGGTGGTGCTCGAATTCGGCTACACCTCCTGCGTCGATGTCTGCCCGGTGTCGCTGGCGATGCTGGCCGCCGCGCGCAAGAAGCTCGGCGCATTGGCTGAACAGATGCAAGTGATCTACCTAACCGTCGATCCGGAGCGCGACACGGTAGCGCACATGCACAGCTACCTGGCCGCATTCGACCCGACATTCATCGGCGGCACCGGCACGCCCGAACAGATGGCGCGGGTGCGCAAGGACTACGGCATCAGCATCACCAAGAGAATGGTCGAAGGCAGCAAGACCGATTACACCATCGGCCATTCGTCCTACCTCTACTTCATCGATCGCCAGGGCAAGCTGCGCGCGCTGATGCCGTACGGCCGCAGCGCCGACGACATCGTGCACGACGCCACGCTGCTGTTGAAAAACTGATCCCGTTATTCCCGTTATTCCCATTAATTCCATTAATTCCATTAATTCCAACATCCCCGATGACGTTTCCGTTCCGGATACCGCGACCGTTCCCGCGCCGCTCCCGCTTCCTGTTCTTGCTCCTGCTGCTGGTGACGCTCGCGCTCGGCGCGCTTGCCTGGGCTGCGCTGGCGCCGATTCAACTGGCAAGCCGCGACGAGCCGTTCGAAATCCCCAAGGGTACCTGGGCGCGCCGCATGGCCGGCGCCAAGATCGAGATCCTGCCGGCCGAAGTGCACCTCACGCTCGGCGCGAACGACGTGCTGCTGTTGAAGAACCTGGACGATGTGCCGCAGATTTTCGGTCCGGTCCTGATCATGCCCGGCCAGAGCTTCCGCCTGCCGTTCGAACAGGCGTCCGACTACCAGTTCGCGTGCAGCGCGCACGCGAGCGGGCAGATGAGCGTGATCGTCAGGCCCATGCCGCAAGCGGGATGGGCGCGGCTGCGGTGGCGCGCCGCGAGGGCCGCGAGGGAATACAGCGCCGCCGCCGGCGCGCTCAACAATCGATGGTTGAATGACAAAAAATAGGTGGATCAGAGTTCTTTTCGCAGCGCTTTATTGCAGAAAATTACTCTGCCCCCTCTACAAGGAATAGGCGG
>DHXL01000053.1:10607-23049 GCA_002415335.1 Oxalobacteraceae bacterium UBA5157 | reverse complement strand
CCGATGCTCAATTTCAAATCATTTCAATCAGCCAAATCCGTCCAGTCTGAGAAACTGGCGTTCGTCCCCGCCAGAATCACGGTCATCAGTGGCTAACGCGACAGAACCTACTCAAGCACCACCACGCCGCCACTTGATGGCTATCGGCCAAGAGCGACCCTCCACCGTTTTCCGCTTTGAGTCAATCTTCCATTTTTCCTTATGTCCCATGGTTTTGATCAACCGTGTGTTGCGGCCAGTCAGGAATTGACTCACGTGTCGACTATGGACTGACCCAGGCTAAATCCTTGCAATCCCAATGCTGGCAACGGTTCGCAAGGCTAGTGCACGGGTCAGCCGAATCCCGGCACATGGGCCGAAAGTGGATCGGCGCCAACAGGTCTGCAAGTATTGTCTGCCTTACCGCGCAGTGCTTTGGCGCGCGCGCGCAAAAAGATGCACTTTGCGCCTCGGTACCTCAACACGCACTGAATCTGTGCAGAGTGGCACGTAAATAGTGCTTACACCCATCACCATCACATTGTTGAGCTACACAGTTTCAACCGTGGGAAGCATGCAGCCATGGAAGCGCGTCCGTAAACTTGCCTGAAATTGGCATTTCATATAACTTGGCATGAAATATGCATTTCACACAATGTCTGTATTGCTAGCACCGTGCGCCGTTTACTGCGTCCTGCACAAGTGCTCTGAGATGGCGGCCTTCTTTTTAACAACTTTGGAGATTTCTATGAAGCGAGATATGAAACTGGTACCCGCACTTTTCGCCAGTGTTGTGATGTGTCTCGCATTGGCACCCACACTTGCGCACGCCGATACACTAGACGATATCAAGTCCAGCGGGAAGATGACGGTAGCCGTTGACCCCACGTTTGCGCCCTTTGAATACACCGACGCGAGCGGCAAGATCGTGGGCTACACGCCAGCTATCATGCAGGCTGTCGGCAAGAAGCTCGGCGTGACGGTGGAATACCAGAAGATGGCTTTTAACGGCATCATTCCGGGTCTTCTGGCCAAGTCGTTTGACGTGGTGGGCTCGTCGCTGAATGTGACTGCCGAGCGTGCCAAGCGCGTGAAGTTCACCGTGCCTTTTGCCAAGAGCGTGAACGGCGTGCTGACGCGCTTCGACGACACACGCGTGCCAGCCGCCACCACCGTGGAGTCGCTGTCCGGACTCACTGCACTGGTGAAAGCCACCACGGCACCGGAAAAGCAACTCAAAGAGTTCAACACTGCGCTGGCCGCCAAAGGCCTGGCACCTATCAAGATCCTCAGCCTCGATACGGTGGAGCAAACCATCAGCGCGCTGCTGTCCAAGCGCGGTGATTTTGTGTTTGATGACATCACCGTACTGGGCGGAGCCATGCAACAAAACGCAGGCAAGCTGCGCGCGGCCGGCGAGTTGGGTGCGAGCCAGTGGATGGCCTGGGCCACCCGACCTGAAGACGCACGACTGGCTACTGCAATTGGCGATGTGATTCTCGGCCTGCAAAAGTCGGGCGAGCTGGCCACTTTGCAAAAAGCACAACTCGGCGTCGTGATGGTGGTGCCAGAAACCGAGTTCATCCCCAAACAATAACTCTTCTATGAACTCACCTCTTCAGAGGGTTCGCGTGCCCGCCGGCCATGGACGGACTTTCACCGTTCGGGCCGGACAAACGGTTAAGGTCATTGACGTGGAGGGCCAGCAGGCCGCTGATTTTGTGGCGGTCTGCGATGCCGATACCACCGAGAAGCTCAGCCCGGTGCACACGCGCAGGGCTTTGCAATCGCTGTTTTTCAAGGTGGGAGATTCTCTGGTTTCCAACCGCGGGCGGCCAATGCTGCAGGTGCTGGAAGACACAGTTGCGGTTCACGACGCCAATGTGCCAGCGTGTGACAGCACCCGCTTTAGCGTGGACTTCAACGTGGACGGGCACCGCAACTGTCTGGCCAATATGCATGAGGGTCTGGCGCTCTTCGGCATTTCACCGCAGGCGGTTCCCGACCCGTTCAACCTGTTTCAAAACGGGCCGGTCACCCCGGACGGCCGCATGCAAGTGACCGACCCCACCAGCGTGGCGGGGGACTACATCACCCTGCTTGCGCTGTGTGACCTGGTGTGTGCCGTATCGTCCTGCCCGCAGGACATCATCCCCGGCAATGGCCTGCGAGTCACGCCGATTGAAGTGGAAATCTGCACCCCGGCCGAAAGGGGCGGGTGCTCCTTTCCTGACTCGCTAAGGAAGGCACTTGTATGTTGTTGATGATCAACCCGGTAGAGCGAAAAGCTCAGCCCCGACGCAGTACCACCGTAGCGCCAGGCACAGCCGGTGCAATCGATGTGCTGCAAGGGCAACTACTGAAAATCACGGCGCTGGGCAGCGGCGCTGTGGCTTCGCTCTATGGCTTTGTACAGGGCGACCCCGATGTGTTTTTGTCAGTGCACCACACGCGTGTGTTCAGCAACTCGTATGTGCTCAGCGCCGGCATGCGTCTGGTAACCAACCGCCGCCGGCCCTTGATGGTTCTGGGTAAAGACACCGTCAAGACCCACGACCTGCTGATGCCAGCCTCGACAACCGCATACCTGGAAAGCGTGGGGCACGCAGGCCAGAAGGGCTGTGAAGAAGCCGTGCGCAGTGAGATGGCACGCTTGCAGATTGCCCCGCCCAGAATGCCGGACCCCGTGAATTTGTTCATGCATTTGCAGTTGCATCAAGACGGCTGCCTGGAGCCGCTTCCTAACAAGGTAAAGGCAGGTGACCATGTGACTTTCCGGGTCCTGCGCGACACCACATTCATTGTTGCCGCATGCTGCACGGGCCTATCCGGCAACGACCGGCCTGCTCTGCTGGAGCTGAGTACGGCAGAAGACCTGTCCGAGTTGTGATGCGACTGCACCGCCCACTGAACGACCGCCCATGATGGACAGCCTTCCCCTGCTGCTCGATGGCCTGCTCAACACGGTGAGCCTGGCGGTGTTGGCCTTGCTGGTCAGTGCGGTGGCGGGGCATGTAGCGCTTTCGATGCGGTTGAGCCCGCTGATGGCGTTGCGCGCACTGTCACGCGTTTATGTGAGCCTGATGCGCGGTACGCCAGCGCTGGTTCAGCTCTTTGTACTTTTTTTCTCGTTGCCGCTTATCGGTGCAGGGGGCCACCCCATACTGGCCGCAGTGCTGGCGATCGGACTGAACAGCGGCGCCTATGTGTCTGAGATTCTGCGGGCCAATCTGCTGGTCGTGTCGCAAGGCCAGCGCGAAGCAGCGCTGGCGCTGGGCATGGGATCGGTACGCACCTGGCGGCGCATCATCGGCCCGCAGGTCTGGCGTGCCTGCCTGCCCGCTTTTGTGAACGAATTCACCATCGTGCTCAAGACCACCCCATTAGCCTCGGTGGTGGGCGTTACCGAGCTGGCCTATGCAGGCCAGATGGTGAGCGCACGCACTTTCCGGCAGGAGGAGGTGCTTGCCGTGGTGGCACTGTGCTATTTGCTCATCATCCTGCCCATCATCGTGTTTACACGTCGGCTGGAAGCGCGACTGCACACGGGTGATACGCCACTGATAGCAGGGAGCCGCTAATGGAATGGTCTGTCATTGTTGACCGCATTCCCGACCTGGCCAACGGCTTGCTGCAAACCCTGTGGATATGCGCTGCAGGGGCGCTTTCCGGTTTGACCATCGGTGCCGCCGTGACCCTGGCGCAGCTCAGTGGTCCGTTGCTACTGCGCACCCTTACAGAGGCCTACGTAGCGTTGTGTCTGGGCCTACCGCTCCTGATTCTGATTTACATCCTCTTTTATGTGCTGCCCATGTATGGCGTAACGCTGTCGCCAGCAACCGTGGGGGTGAGTGCGCTGGCCATTTACTATGGGCCCTACTTTGCAATGGTGATGCGCGCGGCCATTCTGGCGGTACCTGCCGGGCAGGTGGAAGCGGCCAGTGCCATCGGTCTTTCGCCATGGCGCACCGCAGTGCACGTGCTGCTGCCGCAAGCCGTGCCGGCTATGCTACCGCCGCTTGCAGGCTTGCTGATCGGCCTATTCAAAGACAGCGCTTTGCTGGCAGTGGTTTCGGTGCCGGAGTTCATGTTTCATGCCCGCGAAGCGGTCGCTGATACGTATGCACCGGTAGAGATCTATGGAGCAGTGGCACTCACCTATTGGGCCTTGAGCGCCGTATGCGCCGCCGCAGCGCGCCGGCTGGAATTGCGTCTGACTGCGCACACCATAGTCGCCACCTGACCTTCAACTCACATGAACAATCTAACTCCCCACACCGCGATAGCGATTCGTTGTGAGGGTCTTTGCAAAGACCTCGGCGGCAACCGCGTGCTCAGCGATGTGGACCTGGCTGTCTCGGTGGGTGAAGTGGTGAGCGTTCTGGGGCCCTCGGGATCGGGCAAGTCCACGCTGCTTCGCTGCCTGAATTGGCTCTCACCTCCCACGGCGGGGCGGGTCTGGCTGGGTGACGAAATGCTGGGCCAGCGACTGGATGATAGCGGTGCCGCGCACAAGCTTCAGGAGCGCGCCATTCGCATTCAGCGCAGCCGTATCGGCATGGTGTTTCAGTCGTTCAATTTGTGGCCGCACATGACGGCGCTGGACAACGTGGCCGAAGGCTTGCTGGCGGTACGCAAGCTGCCGCGCGTGCAAGCGCTTGCGCAAGCGGCGCAGTCATTGCGCGGTGTGGGTTTGGGCCAAAAACTTGATAGCCACCCTGCGCGCCTGTCAGGCGGGCAGCAGCAGCGCGTTGCAATTGCACGAACTATTGCCATGCAGCCGGAAGTCATTCTGTTTGACGAACCCACCAGCGCGCTCGACCCCGAACTGGTGGGTGAGGTGCTGGCCGTCATGCGCGAACTTGCCCTGCGCCCCACCACCATGCTGATAGTCACGCATGAGATTGCCTTTGCAGAAAGCGTGTGCGACCGGGTGGTATTCATGGACCACGGTCGCATCGTGGAGCAGGGGCCGCCGGCACAAGTTTTACGCGCACCGAAAGAAGAACGCACGCAGCGCTTTCTCGGCCGGCTCAGCGATACGACCCAAAGCCAGACCACGCATTGAGCACTTGAATTCACACCCAAAAGAACAACAAGGACACACCATGCAAAACGAAGCCGACTCTTCCCCCATCACAGTACCTGCGCGCCACGGCAAAGCCATGCGCCTGCGCGCAGGACAAGCGCTGCGAATCATCAACACGCACGGCACACAGGTTGTGGACTGCTGGGCCTGGAATGCCTACGACCTCGATGAATTCATGTGCATGGAGGCCACGCGGGTGTGGAACCAGCGCCTATGCCCTATCGTGGGTGACAGCTTTGTCACCAGCCGCCGCAACGCGATCCTCACCATGGTGGAAGACACCTCCCCCGGCGTGCACGACACCTTTATGGCGGCTTGCGATTTGCGCCGCTACGAGTTGCTGGGTGTCAAGACCTACCACCGCAACTGCTGCGACAACATGATGGAAGGCATGTTCAGTCTGGGCGTGACACCGCCACGGCGCAATCTGGCCTCGTTCAACATCTTCATGAACATCCGCGTGCAAAACGATGGCAACACGCTGCACACGCTTCCTACCGAATCCAAACCCGGTGACTCCATCACACTGCGCGCTGAAATGGATTGTTTTGTTGCGTTGTCGGCCTGCCCGCAGGATATCGTGAAAATTCAAGGCAAAAATGACAACACACCTCGCGATGTTGCGGTGCAGATCCTTTCCGGTAATCTGCCGGAAATGGCGGTACGGGGCCCCTGGGTTCCCGCTGCTGAGGCCTGAGCCCGGAACTGCAAACGGCTGGCGTATGCTACTGAGCCATGATGACATCGCATATGCCCGCTATGGAAGCAAGAATCCGTGAGATTTACGACGAACTCACCGACATTGAAACCCGCCTTGCCGACGTCATTCTGGCCGCGCCCGGTGAAGTAGCAACCCACACCGCTGCAGAGCTTTCTGCGCTGGCGGGTATTTCACCGGCAACGACCACACGCTTTTTCCGCCGGCTCGGCTACGACACGCACGAGCAGGCACGGCGCCAAGCACGCGATACGCAGCGCTCGGGCTCGCCCTTGTATCTGCAGAAATTGCAGACCCAAAACACTGAGATGGACAAACTGATTCAGTCGCATCTTGAAAATGAGGTTGCCAATCTTTCCCATACCTACAAGGCACTTGACATTAAGGCGCTGCCGGAAATCGTAAAGAAAATGGCCAGCGCTCGTCGCCTGGCCTTTGTGGGCTATCGACACAGTCAACCTATTGCGACGTCTTTTTATCGTAACTTGTTAGCAATTCGCAGTGACCTGTACCTGCTGCCTGCGCCCGGCGACACTCTTGCCGAGATCTTGGGCGGATTCGGTCCGCAGGACATGGTGGTCTGTGTGGGTTTGCGTAGACGCGTACCACAGCTCGCGGCAGTGATGGAAGCTTTGACAAAAATGGGCGTCTCGGTGCTCTATATCTCCGACGTCATCGTCGGCAAACCGGGTAAGTTTGCCAAATGGATCATCCGATGCCAGACGCAAGGCTCGATGATGTTTGACAGCAATGCGGCCGTGTCAGCTGTTGTTAATCTCCTCTATTCACTCGTTGGTCGTGAAATTGCGGAAACCCGTAGTAACCATCTCGAAAAGGTAGAGCGGATGCATGAAGTACTTCGTGAGCTTGAATAGCGAATGACTTTGGATGAATGGTTGGCGAGACAGCAAACGAAAACGTCTTTGAGCCTATTGGTTGGTGGCGTTCAGGTTAGCAGCATTCGGGCTGGGGATGCGGGTGTCTTTACTGTCAAGGCGACAAAACCGTAGCGGCTGCTTACTTCAGCAGTTCAATCAGGCTCCATGCGACCGCTTTGGTCGCAATCGGTAGCATCGCGAGCGGAACCTGTTCGTCGGCACGGTGCCCGTTCGCTTCCAGCAAGGAGCGCGGGCCGGCGCCGTACATTACGGTCGGCACGCCGGCTTCCGCATACAGTCTGGCGTCGGCATACAACGGCGAGCCGGTTTGCACCACCGGTTCACCAAGCGCTGCCGACGCTTCGGCGCAGACGATGCCGGCCAGCCGTGCAGCGTCCCCGACCGGCTTGAAAGGCCTAGCCAACAGAACGCGTTCCACCGCGCAGGAAATCCCCGGCAACCCTTGCAGCGCGCGGTCAACGACGGCGCGCAATTCGGCTTCGACGGACTCCGGCATTTCTTCCGGAATGATGCGCCGGTCGAGGCGCAGGGTCACCACGTCCGGCACCACATTGGTGTTGATGCCGCCCTTGATGGTGCCGACGACCAACGTCGGCGACGCGATCCCCGGAATGCCGGAACGCCGCTCCTGCAGCGTGTCGCGGTACCGGTATAACGCATCGAGCAGGTGGGTTGTTGCCTCAAGTGCATCGTGCCCGGTATCAGGCCGCGCAGCGTGCGCTGATTTGCCGAGCACCGTTAGTTGTAAGTGTAGGCAACCGTTGTGCGCGATCGCCACGTGATACGAAAACCCCGCACAAATCGCATAATCTGGGCGCGTCAGACCTTGCTCCAGCAACCATCCGGGGCCGGCCAGGCCGCCGGTTTCTTCATCGTAGGTGAAGTGCAGTTCAACGCTGCCGCGCAGCGGCGCCGCCACAGCCTTGAGCGCACGTAACGCAAACGCGTAGGTTGCGAAATCCGATTTGGATACCGCCGCGCCGCGTCCGATCATCCAGCCGTCGCGGATCGACGCGCCGTAAGGGTCAGCGCTCCATCCCTCTCCGGGCGGCACCACGTCACCGTGCGCATTGAGGGCCACAGTCGGCCCGACAGCGAAGCGTTCTCGCACGATCAGATTGGTGGCGCTCTGCATACCGTGCTGCCGCGCCGTATCAGCGGGTACCACATGCTGCTCGACCTGGAACTGCATCTCTTCCAACAACGCTGCCGTCAGGCGCGCATGCGGCGTGCAGTTGCCGGGCGGGTTGTCGGACGGACATTGGACTAAAGCCGCAAGAAACGCGACCTGTTCATTGGCATGGCGGTCGATCCACGATGCGACCTCTTGTTTCAGGCGGCTTTTGTCCGCGCTGTTCATACCCGCGCTCATAACACGTCCAGCCATGCCAAAGTCCGTCCCAGGCGCGACTTCGGCCTGGCCGGCTTCGGCCGCTCGCAGCGCACGAATGCGCCATGCCCGGCCCGCCCGGTGAATTCGCCATCGCGATAGACGACCTCGCCGCGGCACAGCGTGACAGCCGGCCATGCGCCAACTTCGCGTCCTTCGTACGGGGTGTAATCGACGTGGTGATGCAAATCTTCGTTGCGGATCGTCCTTTTTTGCGTCGTGTCCCAGATAACGATGTCGGCATCAGCGCCGATGCTGATGGTTCCTTTGCGCGGATACAGTCCGTAAATCTTGGCCGGCTCGGTCGCGGTGACGGCGACGAACTTGTTGATATCGATGCGGCCGGCCAGCACGCCTTCGGAGAACAGCAACGGCAGCCTTGTCTCCAGTCCGGGAATACCGTTGGGCACACGGGTAAAGTCGCCGTCTTCGCCGGCCACCTTCTTCCCTTCGGCACCCTCGTAGCGGAACGGCGCATGGTCGGACGAAAATACCTGGAACGTGCCATTGTCCAGTCCGTCCCAGATCGCTTGCTGGCTGCCCTCATCGCGCGGCGGTGGACTGCAGATGCACTTGGCGCCTTCAAAGCCATCACTTCCGAGGTCGTCTGCGGTCAGAAACAGGTACTGCGGACAGGTTTCCGCATATATCCTGAGCCCTCTGCTTTGGGCCTGGCGGATTTGCTCGGTCGCTTCCCGGCCTGAGACGTGGACGATCAGCACCGGCGTATCGAGGAATTCAGCGAGCGAAATCGCGCGGTGTGTGGCTTCGCGTTCGACAACCGACGGGCGTGACAAGCTATGATAAATTGGTGTCGTTAGGCCTTTTGCCAGTAGCCGCTCCGTGAGCCAGGCTATGCAGTCGGTATTCTCCGCGTGGATCATGCTCATCGCGCCTTCCCGCCGCGTGATCGACAGGATATCGAGTATCTGGCGGTCGTTAAGCTTCAGGTCCTCATAGGTCATGTATAGCTTGAACGAAGTGTAGCCACGTTCTATCAAGTCCGGCAGTTCGGTCTCGACCGTATGCACGGTCGCATCGGCGACGATAATGTGGAATGCGTAATCGACACACGCGCGCCCGTCGGATGCCACGTGATAGTCACGCACCGCCTGTTCCAGCGTTGATCCTTTTTGCTGTAAGGCGAACGGAATCACTGTGGTGGTTCCACCACATGCGGCCGAGCGCGTGCCGGTGAAAAAATCGTCCGCCATCACCGAGCCATCGCTTGTCGGTTGCGCCAGATGGCAATGCGCATCGACGCCGCCCGGCAATACCCAACGGCCGGCGGCATCGATCTCTTGCGCGCCAGCCAGCAGGCTTTGCGCGAGTGCGACGATTTTTCCGCAGCGTATGCCGATATCCGCCTGAAAAATATCAGTCGCCGTCGCAATGTTGGCGTTGCGGATCACCATGTCGAATTGATGCTGTTCCATCACAGTCCATCCGTGAACAACGAACCCCAATCGCGGATGCGCGAGGTGTCGGCGCCAGCTAGTTTGAGCGACTTCCACACGACTGTTGAAACAGTGTCGTAAATCGGAATGCCGAATTCCGCTTCCAGCTCCGCTACCAACGGCGCGCCGCGCAGATTGGTGCAAAAGATCGTGATCGCCTGCGGCCGATTGAGGGCGACTTCGCGCACCATCTCGCGGATTAGTTTGCCGTCGACTTCCGAAAACGAGAAATTGTCCTGCTGCCGCAAATGCCGTTCGGCTACGCATTCGATGCCGGTCTCCCGGTAATTGGCGACGATGCGCTGCTGCACGTCGTCGCGGTACGGCGTGACCAGTCCGAAGCGGGTAACGTCTTTGAGCCGGAAGATTTCGTTCAGCGCGAGCACCGAGGTGCAGGCGGCGATGCCGGTGCGCGCTTCGATACCGTCGCACAGCCGTTTATCGGCGTCGAATCCGAGCCAGCCAGAGGAAGTCCCGCTCCAGCCGATGGTGGCAGGTTTGGCGTGGCCGAGCAATTCAGCGGCATTGAGGATTTCGCTATCGTCAAATTGCGCCAGCGCGCCGTCCGACAGCGTGATCTCGGTGACGCGAAAGCGTCCGAAATGCGCGCTCGCTTCGGAAATACCGGCAAGTATCGCGGAAGTAATGGGTTCAAGTGTGGTATTCGAAGAGGGAGTCAGCATCCCCAGGCGCAAGCATGTAGTCATGGCGTTTGTGGTTGAAAGTGAAGGGGGGGGTGATTGGATCGGCGCTTGATGTCTAGCCGGCAAGCGGCACAAGCATCAGCGGCGCGGTGAAGTCGGTGTCGATCACGCGTTCAATTTCGGCACCGAACTGCAGCACGCGCAAGTCGGCATAACGCGGGCCGACTACCTGTAGTCCGAGCGGAAGGCGCTGCGCGCCGAAGCCGCACGGTACCGAAAGCGCCGGCACGTCGCATTGGTTGAACAGTGGCGTAAATACTGCATGCGCGCGCGTGTCCGCCGCACGGCCGCCAATGGTGTTGGGTGCGATTTTGTCGCACGGCCACGGCTCGACCGGCACGGTCGGGCACAACAGTAGGTCGTAGTGCTCGAAGAAGTCGGCGAGAGCGGCACGCAGACGGTTGCGCTTGAACGGCAAGGCCGCCAACGCGGCTGCGCTGATATCCATGCCAGCTTCGATCTGCGCCGCGATCGCCGGATCAAAGCGCTGCGGCGCGTCGCGCCACGCCGCGCCGTACAACGCCGCCAGCGTCGCATGCTGCTGCATCAGCAGCGGATAGTTGGCGGTGCCGTCCGGCCATGCTGGACTAACGTTGTCGATCCGCCAGCCGTTCGCGCGTAGTTGCATCACAGCTGTCTGCATTGCCGCCGCCACGTCGTCGTCGACGGCGAAACCGCAGCCGAGATCGGCCGACCACGCAATGCGCAATGACCGCTCCGGTATCTTGCTTACCACACGCGTGAAACCGCGCGGCACAGTCAGTTCGGCGGGCAACCGATGCGATAGCGGATCGCGCGCATCGAAGTCGACCAGCACGTCAAGCATCAGCGCGCAGTCCAACACATCGCGCGCGACCAGCCCGATCGACGACAGGTCGTGACCCGGCTCATCGAAGCCCCATGGATGCGGAATTAGGCCGGTCGTGCACTTGAACCCGACCAGTCCTGTGTGCGCGGCTGGACGCCGAACTGAGCCGCCAGAATCGGTGCTGAGCGCGATGGGCGCGAAGCCAGCGGCGACGCTGGCAACGGATCCGCCGGACGAACCGCCCGGCGTCAGGTCTGCGCGCCACGGATTGTGTGTGGTGCCATGCAGCGGATTGGATGTCACGCCTTTGCACGCGAATTCGGAACAATTGGTCAGCCCGATGCAAATGGCACCCTGCGCTTTCAACCGCGCCACGCACCACGCATCGCGAGGTGCTACATGCCCGGAGAACAGCGCCGAGCCACACGTCGCGGGACGCTGGCCGACCCAAAGGTTATCCTTAACGGTGAACGGGACGCCCAGCAGCGGCAGATGCTCGCCTGCGACGGCGCGACGGTCGACCAGCGCGGCTTGCACCAGCGCGCCTTCGCGATCTACATCGACCATCGCGTTAAGCGCCGGATCGAGCACCGTGATGCGCTCAAGCACATGGGTGACCAAATCTACCGCGCGCAACTTTCCACACGCCACCTGGCTCGCGATGTGGTGTGCGCGGAGCAGATGCAGTGGTGTGTTGCTATGCATGCATCACCCTTTTTAGAATCACTTGAAACATACTAACTTTTATTTTTAAGCACAATTAAGAATATTATTGAATACATTTACATATGATTTTTGCTAAAATATATACCAGCATTGTGTTTCATACGAAAACAATCATATCGAGAGATCAGCATGACCAAGTTCCCACCCTCATCGCGGAAGCCGGGCACGCGCGCAGAGATCGATGCCGGTCCCGCCTCGATCGCTCGCGAGGGCCGCCCATTGGGCGTCGAGCAGTTTTATAAGAAGATCCAACAAGGGATTTTTGAGCATCGTCTCAAGCCGGGCACGCAACTGATCGAGGAGCGACTGGTTGAAATTACCGGCATGAGCCGCACCCTGATTCGCCCGGTGCTTGCCCGCCTTGCACATGAAAAGCTTGTCACGCTGATCCCGAATCGCGGCGCGTTCATCGCTAGCCCTTCTGTTGATGAGGCACGCGAGATTTTCTTTGCGCGGCGCCTGATCGAACCAGCGGTTTCTACGATCCTGTGCCAGGTCGCAACACCCACCCATATCAAGAAACTGAGACAGCACGTGCAGCAAGAAGCGAAGGCCCGGGAAAACGGCGACCGTACCGCGATCATCCGACTGTCTGGTGAATTCCATATCTTGTTGGCGGAGCTGGCGGGTAACAACTTGCTGGTGCGTTTGCTGCACGAAATGGTGGCCCAG
>DHXL01000053.1:1462-10442 GCA_002415335.1 Oxalobacteraceae bacterium UBA5157 | reverse complement strand
CGAAATGGTGGCCCAGACATGCTTGGTCATCGCCCTGTACGACAGTCCCAACACGCCCGCCTGCGCGCATCACGACCATGGCGACATCATCGATGCGATCGAAGCGAAAAACGCGGAGCTTGCGGCGCAGCGGATGGTTAGCCACCTGAATTGTTGCGAAAACGCGCTGCACCTGGAAGAAGATACGCACGAAGCAATCGACCTCCGCGCCATTTTCGAATGACCCCGGCATTGGCATGTTCAGTCGCATACCGCCGGCACGCTGAAATGCTCGACGAAGTCGATGAAGACTCGGGCGGCAAGCGCGGCGTCTTCGGTGCTCATTGTTTCGGACGGATGATGGCTGATGCCGCCATTGCCGCAGCGGACGAACAGCATCGCTATGTCGGTGATCGCAGCCATTGCCATACCGTCGTGACCAGCCCCGGATGGAAGTCGGCGCTGCGGTATACCACAGCGCCGCAGCGCATCAGCCCATTGCGCCTGCAGCCAGTCGGCGCACGCCACGCTGACTGCTTCATACGTCTTACGCAGCGTGACGCGCACACCGCGTCGCGCACAGATCGCATTGATGGCAGCCCGCACGTCATCGACCGCTGCTCGCAGCACCGCGTCTTCACCGGCACGGATATCGATTGACAAGAGCGCGCGACCGGGCACGACATTGGCCGCGCCGTTCGGCACCGTGAACTGACCGACTGTGCCAACTAGGCCTAGCTCCGCTTGGCAGCGTTGCTCGATGAACAACCCGATCTCCGCACCGGCCATGGCCGCATCGCGGCGCGATTGCATCGGCACGGTGCCTGCATGGCCCGCCATCCCGTCCAGTTCCAACATGAACCGCGTTGCGCCGGAAATGGCCGTCACGATGCCGAGCGGCAGTTTTTCGTCCAGCAGCACCGGACCTTGTTCGATATGAACTTCGACGAAGGCGGCGACCCGATTGCGCGGCAATACAGCCGCCGGCAGGTCGTCCGGCTCGTAACCGGCGCCGCGCATGGCATCGCGCATCGTCTTGCCGCCATCGTCGATGTTATCGAGCACGCGCGTATCGAATGTACCGGCAAGAGCGCGGCTGCCCAGCAGCGTGGCCTTGAAACGCACGCCCTCCTCTTCTGAAAATGCCACCACTTCAAGTGGAAACGGGAAGCGTCGACTCAGTCGATGCCATGCGGAGACGCAGGCAATCGGCAGCAGGATGCCGAGCGGGCCGTCGTAACGGCCGCCGTCCCGCACGGAATCGTAATGCGACCCAGTCAGCAACGCCGGCGCATCGGGCGTCAGGCCTTCATAGCGGCCGATAACATTACCCGCCGCATCGCTCCGCACCGTCATGCCGGCTTCTCGCATCCATGCGGCGATCTGCCCGGCTGCGTCTTGATGGGCCGTGCTCATGTAGGTCCGCGTCAACATGCCAGGTTGTTCGGTGTGTGCAGCAAGCAGCTCGACGCGCTGCATGATTTCCTCTCCCAATAAAGCGTCAATCGTCGTCATTGCGCCTCCCCGGACGGTGCATTGAGCAATCGGGCAAGCGCGGGGTCGATATTGCAGAGCGTGGCAGGTTCGGGTACCGCGAAGCTACCGCACTGCGCTTTTGGCAATCCCAGCCGCGCCAACGCTTCCAGCATGCCAACACCGCAGGCAATGCCGTCGAGCACTGGCACAGGCAGCTGCGCCTGCAAGCGGCGGTGCAGCCCGACCAGCGCCGCACCAGCCAGCACCACTGACTCGCAACCGTCTTCTTGCACCAACGCGCGCGCGGCCGTGCCCACCGCCTCCAGCGCGCTGTCAGGGTCTTCATATAATTCGGCGGCGGAGCGGTCGACCACGCGCATCCCGGCCAGCCGCCCGCCTAGCCCATAACCTTCGATGCGCTCGCGGTAGACCGAAGCGGTGCGGGCGCTCGGAACGACCACGCCGAACCGCGAACCGACCATGCAGGCGGCGTGGCACGATGCTTCGGTCATGCCGACTACCGGCGTCGGCAGCAACTCGCGCAACGCATGCAATGCGGTATCGAACGAAATTGCAATCAGCACGGCGTCGTATTTGCCGAAGTGCGCGGAGGCAACTTCGAGCATCGCCTGCGCGGCTATCACTTCGGCCGCACGGCTGGCGACAAAGCGCGCACCGCGTGTGCAATTGACTGCGATGATCTCCGTACCCCGCCCGGCATACAGGCGCGCCTCGGCGGCCAGCGTTTCGGTCAAGCCTCCATTCGTGTTGCCGTTCAGGAGAAGGATGCGCATCAGGCTGTCGCTCCTGCCGGCAAACCGGCGGCGCTGCGGAGTCGCGTGAATGGTAATTCGATATGCATGACGGCTTCCTCGAAGGTCGTGGTACTGGCAAATACGACTCGCAACCGTTTCTTTGGCGTTTCATCCGCATCCGGCGTACGAGTTTATTCCCTACACGCAAGTTGTGTGCCACAAATATTATTTGTTTTGTACACAATTTTTAACCTATAGCCATGCAATGGCTCTGCATCTCTCTTTTTATATGGAACGACCCCGTCTAAGGAAAAAATCCATGACTGGGCGCACTATTGGGGTGCTCTCAATGCCGCCTTCCTCGCACAAATATGGGGCACGACACCATGTCTTAAAGTGAACGTTTATTTTTTAAAAACATAGACCAAGTTAATTAAAAACAATTTACAAAGAAATTAAATACTATTTATCAGAGGGAGCGGCGGCCTTTCCACCGTTGAAACGGAGTGGAAATCGTGCTGATTTTTTGCCTATGGCATACCTCTTGCTCATGACTATGAATCGCAAGTAATGAAGCGTTGTAGTTGAGGCGGTAAGTGCCAGGGCATCGGACGCGAACAGTCTTTCTTGCGATTTTTTGGCGCACGTCCGGAGGCGACAACCCGCTTCTCTTACATCAATATTTAAATGGAGTAATTTATGTGTGAACGTCATGGGAACTACAAGGCAAACGTTGAAGCATTCATTTCCCAGTCCCGTCGGGGTTTCCTGAAAGGCACTTCGGCAGCTGGCGTTGCCGCCGTTTTGCCGATGGGGATCGCCGCCCTACTTGATCCAACCGCGGCATGGGCTGCCGACACCACGTTGAAAGCGACGCACGGAACGGGCATGTGCAACCTTGGATTGTTCCTCGCCAAAAAGCGAGGTCTGACCAAAGCCGACGGCGTCGAACTCGACTTCGTGGTGACGCCTTCGAACGCCGACATCGCGACGCTATTCGGCGCCGGCGCGGTCGACATTTCGATGATTCCTTACTCGAACTTCCTGACGCTTTACGATGCCGGCGCACCCGTGCGCATCGTGGCCGGCGGTGGTGTCCAGGGCTGCATGATCATCGCCAAGGAGGGCATCAAATCGGCCGCCGATATGAGGGGCAAGACGCTCGGCACGTTTCAGGCCGATACCTTGGAAGTGCTGCCTTACGACTGGCTCAAGAAGGCCGGACTGACGTTCAAGGACGTCAAGGTGCGCTACTTCAACACCTCGCCGGAACTGATGCAAGCATTCATTGCTGGCGGCGTCGACGTGATTTGCCACATTGAGCCGTATGCATCGCAGGCGGCCATGTCGCGCAAGGGCGCGACGGTCCTGTCCGACGGCACCGACGTGTACGGCAAGGGTTACTCCGATTGTGTGCTCGCAGTACGCACCCCGTTAATAGAGAAGAATCCTGCAGCGATCAAGGCAGTGATCAAGGCTCTTATGGTAGCGCAGAGCCAGGCCGAAACTGATCCGGAAGCCGCCCTCAAGGACACGGTCGGCTCCTACTACAAGACCACGCTGGAGGCAGCCCGCGTTGCCGAGAGCCGGCAACCTGTCATGGTCGACCAGCGCAACCAGACCCAGTTCATCCTGGATCGCGGCCAGTCAATGAAGGAGCTCGGCTACATAAAGAAACTGCCGGATGCTAAGGCGATTGACTGGAGCATGCTCGAACAGGTGATAGCGGAAAACAAGAGCCTTTATGCCTCACTGAAACTGAAGTCGGCGTAAGCCGCGGCAGACATACGCTCGTAAAGAGAGACATCATGGTTACCTATTTGACTGAGCAACTGCATCGGGTTGAAGCGGTGTCCGTGACGTGCTTTGCACGGCGTACCACCCGGAAGGGAGGCTGATCATGGCAAGTGTCCCTGCTGTCTTGATTGACGGCGTCTCCAAGGTCTGGAACCCGGAAGGCGTGGCGCCGCTACTGGCGCTCGACGATCTATCGTTTGAAGTCCAGCGCGGCGAATTCGTGGTGCTGCTCGGCCCGTCTGGCTGCGGCAAGAGCACCTTGCTGTACATGATCGCCGGCCTCGAATCCACCAGTTCCGGCACCATCGAATGCGATGCGTTGCCGGTCACCGGCCCCAGTTCCGAACGCGGCATGATCTTCCAGGAAGCCTCGCTTTACCCGTGGCTGACCCTGGCCGAGAACGTCACCTTCGGTCTCGGCCTGCGCGGTATGTTGGCGGAGAAGCGGCGCGAGGTCGCCGGCAAGCTGCTGCGCAAGGTCGGCCTGGGCGACATGCTTGACAAGCGCCCTGACGAACTCTCCGGCGGCATGCGCCAGCGGGTGGCCGTGGCCCGCGCGCTGGCGATGCAGCCGATGGTGCTGATGATGGATGAGCCCTTCGCCGCGCTTGACGTGCAGACGCGAGCCAAGATGCAGGACTTCCTGCTCGAAATCTGGCGCGACAGCGGCGCCTCGGTCATCCTTGTGACGCATTCGATCGAAGAGGCTATCGCGCTGGCCGACCGCATCGTCGTATTCACCTCGCGGCCCGGCCGCGTCAAATGCAATATCCAGATCGACCTGCCGCGCCCACGCAATCCACGCGATCCCGCATACCGCCTGCTGCAAGACCAGTTGGCCGACCTGCTCGCCGACGAAGTCGACCGCGCATTCGCCGACCAGCAGAGCTGCAAAGCTTGAAAACATACAGAACCACCACCGACAACATGACTGGAGCCTGAGCTAATGAAACAAAAAATCTTTAAAGCAAAATGGATCGTGCGCGGCGTACGCAACCGCGACGAGGCCGATATCCTGGAAAACGGCGCGCTCCTGGAGCGCGACGGCGTGATCATCGACGTCGGACCGTTCGACGAAATCGAACGCCGCTATCCTGGCACCGAAGTGTACGGATCCAACGACCAGATCATCCTGCCGGGCTTCGTCAACAGCCATCACCACGTCGGCATGACGCCGCTGCAAATGGGCTCACCCGACCATCCGCTGGAATTGTGGTTCGCCAGCCGCATGTCCAGCCGCGACCTCGACCGATACCTCGATACATTGTATTCGGCGTTCGAGATGATCGCCTCCGGCATCACCACCGTGCAGCACATCCACGGATGGATGCCGGGTCCGCTGGCGGCCATCCACTCCACGTCGCAGCAAGTGCTGAAGGCGTATCGCGACATCGGCATGCGGGCTTCCTACTGCTATGCGGTGCGCGAACAGAACCGGCTCGTCTACGAGCCGGACGAAGACTTCGTAGCGCGCTTGCCCGCTGACTTGGCGCCGTCGGTCGCAGCGCACCTGAAAAAGCAGGAAATTCCATTCGAGGACAACCTTGCGCTGTATGACAGCTTGGTGAAAGAAAACGAAGGACATTCGCTGACCCGCATCCAGCTCGCGCCGTCCAACCTACACTGGTGTTCGGACAATGCGCTCACCGAACTCAACGCGCGCTCGGAACGCGAACAGGCGCCGATGCACATGCACTTGCTCGAAACCGCGTATCAGAAGGAATACGCACGCCGTCGCACCGGCACCACCGCCGTCAAGCACCTGGCTCGCCTGGGTCTGCTTGGCCCGCGCCTGACGATTGGCCACGGCGTCTGGCTGACCGAGGAAGACATCGAACTGGCCGCGCATAGCGGCACCTGCATCTGCCACAACTGCAGTTCGAATTTCCGTCTACGCAGCGGTGTCGCGCCGCTCAACGCGTTCGAGGCGAAGGGCATGACCGTCGGCATCGGGCTTGACGAAGCCGGCATCAACGACGACCGCGACATGCTGCAGGAAATGCGCATGGTGCTACGCGCGCATCGCGCGCCAGGCATGGATGACAGCGTGCCGACCTGCCCGCAGGTGTTGCGTATGGCAACCGAGCATGGCGCGATGACCACGCCGTTTGGCAAGGACATTGGACGGCTAGACCCGGGCCGCCTAGCCGATTTCGTGATGATCAATCACCGCAAGGCGTTGTGGCCGTACCAGGATGACGACATTCCGATCCTCGATGCGGTGATGCAACGCGCGAAAACCGCAGCGGTCGACGCGACCGTGGTCGGCGGTGAAGTGATCTACGAAAATGGCCGTTTCACGCGCGTCGATCGAGATCAGATCCTGAATGAAATCGCGGAACGTCTGTCGCAGCCGCGTACACCGGAAGAAGAGCAGCGCATCAAGATGGCGCATGCGGTATTCCCGCATGTGAAGCGCTTCTATGAAGGCTATCTGGACGGCGAGAAGCGCGAGCCGTTCTATGCGCCGTCATCACGTGTGTGACGCAGGCTGCCGGTGATGCAATCCCGCGTATCGGACGAAATCGCGCTGCTGTCGGCGTCGCAGATCGCGGCGGCGGTTAGCCGCCGCGATCTGTCCGCGGTCGAGGTATTCGATGCGGTGGCGGCGCGCATCGAGCGCGGAAACGGCCTGTTGAACGCGATCGTCCGCTTCGATCCGGCCATCGGCCGCGCGCAAGCGGTCGAGGCCGACCGGCGCGCGGCCCGCAGCGAATCGCCGCCGCTACTGGGCGTGCCGTTTACCGTGAAAGATACGCTGATGGTCGGTGGCCTGCGTGCTACGCAAGGCTCGCGGCTGTTCGAGAATTTCGTGGCACCATCCGATTCATGGTCGGTTGCGCGCATACGCGCTTGCGGTGCGGTCTACATCGGCGCGGCAAACTGCTCCGAGTTCGCAGTGAAAGGCGTTACCGACAATCCACTGTACGGCATCACGCGCAACCCGTGGGACGCTGCCTGCACGACAGGCGGATCGTCCGGCGGGGGTGCATGCGCGGTAGCGGCCGGCTTCGGCACGTTCTCTCTCGGCACCGATGCCGGCGGGTCGATCCGACGGCCGGCCGCCCATTGCGGAGTGGTCGGCATGAAACCATCGCACGGCATCGTGCCTGATCCGCATGGCTTCGACGACCCCAGCCTCGGCATGTCGGTGGTCGGTCCGCTGGCACGCAGTGCCGGGGATGTCGCGCTGGTGCTGGAATGCCTGGTCGGTTACGATCCTGCCGATCCGCTGTCGATACCATTTCCCGGAAATCCACGGATCGACCGGACGGCCAGCGAAGCGCCGCCAAAAACACTGCGCATCGCATTCAGTCGCGACCTCGGCTGCGGCTTTGCGTGCGATGCGGACGTGCTTGATGCAATCAACGCAGCAGTGGCCGGTTTGCAGGCCAACGGCTATCGGATTGACGAAGCCGCCCCCAACTGGCCACCGGGTACCGCTACCTACGAAGAACTTGCATGCGAGCAGGCCGGCCTGGCGGCGCTGTTCGGCGAGGCGTTGCGTTCGGGTCATGCGGAATTCGATCCCGCGATCGCCCAACAGATTAGGACCGGCATGCACAGGAGCGGCGCCGAAACCGCGCGCGCCATGCTGGAACGCCGGAAAATCCATGCCAGCGTTGCACGCTTTTTTCACGACTACGACCTGTTGCTGTGCCCCACCGCCCCAGTGACCGCATGGCCGGTCGACAGCGACCTGCCGCACACAATTGGCGGCCTGCCGGCGGGGACGCGCGGGCACGCCGCATTTACCCCATTGTTCAATGTCTGCGGGGTGCCCGCCTGCTCGGTGCCCGTCGGACTGGTGCGCGGCTTGCCGGTCGGCCTACAAATTATCGGAGCGCGCTTCAGCGATGCGCGCGTCCTGCAATTCGCCCGACTGATCGAGCGCCTGCAGCCCAGTGCTCGGCGCCCGCCTGAAAGAGTGAAAGTAACGAGCACATGAAAATCAAGGTAATCAATCCGAACACCACGCAATCGATGACCGACGTCATCGCCGCCGCCGCGCGCTCTGTCGCGGCGCCGGGCACGGAGATCATTGCGGTCAGTCCGCGCCACGGCCCCGCATCGATCGAAGGCCATTACGACGAAGCCGTCAGCGTGCTGGGCGTGCTGGACGAGGTCCGAGCCGGCGAACGGAGCGGCGTCGACGGCTACGTGATCGCTTGCTTCGGCGACCCCGGCTTGCTGGCTGCGAGGGAACTCGCCAGCGGCCCGGTGATCGGCATCGCGGAAGCGGCGATGCATACCGCAAGCCTCGTCGCCACCGGCTTCTCGGTTGTGACCACGCTGACGCGCTCATGCATCATTGCCGAGCATCTCGTCGCCGCCTACGGCATGACCCATGCCTGCCGCGGCGTGCATGGCACCGATCTCGCCGTGCTGGACTTCGGACGCCCAGAGTCGGACGCTTATCGGGTGGTGCTCGGCCGATGCCGGCACGCGCTGGCTGCGGATCGCTCAGGCGCGATCGTGATCGGCTGCGCTGGCATGGCCGACCTGTGCGGACGCCTGCGCGATGAACTTGGCGTGCCAGTTATCGACGGCGTCACCGCAGCGGTGAAACTAGCCGAATCGCTGATTGCACTCGGACTGAGAACCAGCAAGGTCGGCGATCTCGCTTTCCCGATTCCCAAAACGTATGCGGGAGAACTTGCCCGCTATGCATTCGCTTCGTGAACATCACATGTCAGTTGCCCCTGTGAACGACACTTATCGACACTACCCGCGCGACCTGATCGGCTATGGCCCTAACCCACCGCACGCGCAATGGCCGCAGCGCGCGCGCCTCGCGCTGCAATTCGTGCTGAATTATGAAGAAGGCAGCGAAAACTGCGTGCTGCACGGCGACCCAGCATCGGAAACCTTCCTATCCGAGATTATCGGCGCGCAAGCCTTCCCGATGCGCCACATGAGCATGGAGTCGCTGTACGAATACGGCTCCCGCGCCGGCTTGTGGCGGCTGCTGT
>DHXL01000053.1:916-1317 GCA_002415335.1 Oxalobacteraceae bacterium UBA5157 | reverse complement strand
CTGCTGCGTATGTTCGAAGAGCGCAACTTGCCGCTGACGATTTTCGGCGTAGCGATGGCGCTCAAACGCCATCCGGAAGCGGTCGCCGCGTTCCGCCAACTCGGCCACGAGATTGCTTGCCACGGCCTGCGCTGGATTAGCTACCAGCAAGTCGACGAAGCGACCGAGTGCGCCCACATAGCCGAAGCGGTGCAGATCGTCCGGGAATTAACCGGTGCCGCGCCGACCGGCTGGTACACCGGCCGTGACTCGCCGAATACGCGCAAGCTGGTGGTCCAGCATGGCGGCTTCACCTACGACGCCGACCATTACGGCGACGACCTTCCGTTCTGGGAACAGGTGAAGGTCAGCGATGCAGATGGCCAGCCGTGCATCAAACCGCACCTGGTGGTGCCCTACAC
>DHXL01000053.1:535-706 GCA_002415335.1 Oxalobacteraceae bacterium UBA5157 | reverse complement strand
CCGCACCTGGTGGTGCCCTACACACTCGATACCAATGACATGCGCTTCGCCGCGATGCAGGGCTTCAATTCAGGCACTCAGTTTTTCGATTACCTGAAGGACGCGTTCGATGTTTTGTACGACGAAGGCGACCCAGACGGCCTGAACCGGCCGAAGATGCTGTCGATCGGC
>DHXL01000053.1:0-244 GCA_002415335.1 Oxalobacteraceae bacterium UBA5157 | reverse complement strand
CGGCCCGCGCGCGCGGCTGCGCTGGGGCATTTTCTCGATTACGTGCAAGGCCATGACAACGTATGGATCACGCGCCGCATCGATATCGCGAACCACTGGATCGAGACCCATCCGTTCGGAAAATAATGTCGCGCCCCCTTGCGGGGCGTTGTTGAATAAATTAGCCTATCCCCGCTCCCGCGGTGGAACCTCTTTTCCATCTAAGTTGGCACGACCGGTTGTGTCGCATTAGTGGAGTCGAGCC
>DHXL01000028.1:2020-3195 GCA_002415335.1 Oxalobacteraceae bacterium UBA5157 | reverse complement strand
CGGTCGTCGACTTTTTGCAGCTTGAATTGCGAGCGCCGCGTGATGGTCGCGAAACGGAATGCGATCCACTCGCGCAGGATATCGCCGATGCCTTTTTGGCGCGGCCGGCCATCGCCGCCGATCATCACCAGGTTGATCGACGCGCTGGTTTCGAGCGAGGTATTCGCCAGCAGCATGTTGGTGAATTCGGTCTGGTCCTGATTCTTCGATTTCGGTTCGAACACCAGGCGCACCGGCGCATCGCGGCCCGATTCGTCGCGTACCGCGTCGAGCAGCGACAGCATCAGTTGTTTCTGCGCGAGCTGATCGGGACTGAGCGCCTTCTTGCCGAGCTTGATTTTCGGGTTGGTCAGTTCCTCGATCTCTTCCAGCACTTTTTGCGACGAGGTGCCGGGCGGCAGTTCGGTCACGATCGCTTGCCATTGGCCGCGCGCCAGTTCCTCGATCTTCCACTTGGCGCGCACTTTCAGGCTGCCGCGACCGCTCTGATACATCTCGGCGATTGCGGTCGCCGACGTGATGATCTGGCCGCCGCCCGGGAAATCCGGACCGGGAATCAATGCCATCAATTCGCTGTGCGTGAGCGTCGGATTGCGGATCAGCGCGACCGCGGCTTGCGCCACTTCGCGCAAATTGTGCGACGGAATTTCGGTCGCGAGCCCGACCGCGATGCCGGATGCGCCATTCAGCAGCACGAACGGCAGGCGTCCCGGCAACAGCTTCGGTTCTTCGGTCGAGCCGTCGTAGTTCGGCTGGAACTCAACCGTGCCCATGCCGATTTCGTCCAGCAGCAATTTGGCGATCGGGGTCAGGCGTGCTTCGGTATACCGCATCGCCGCCGCGCCGTCGCCGTCGCGCGAACCGAAGTTGCCCTGGCCGTCGATCAGCGGGTAGCGCAGCGAAAAATTCTGCGCCATGCGCACTAGCGCGTCGTACACAGACTGGTCGCCGTGCGGATGCAGTTTGCCGAGTACGTCGCCGACCACGGCGGCCGATTTGCGCGGCTTGGCGGTCGCGTTCAGGCCGAGCTCGTTCATCGCATACAGGATGCGGCGCTGCACCGGCTTCTGGCCGTCGCATACGTCCGGCAACGCGCGCCCCTTGACCACCGAGATCGCGTAGTCGAGATACGCGCGCTCGGCGAAGGTCGCGAGCGTCAGCGTTTCGCCGCCGTC
>DHXL01000028.1:396-1831 GCA_002415335.1 Oxalobacteraceae bacterium UBA5157 | reverse complement strand
AGAGTCAATTCAGCGGGCGAGAACGGCATGTTGTGCCGCCCCGCGATAGTCATATGAATGCGGTTGCCCCAGGCAACGCCGGCCACTAGAAGCTTGTCCGGCGGCGGTGCAAAGAAACGACGGAACTGCATCACCAGTTGCACATAGTTGCGCGTCTCGGGGTACGGTGGAATCTTGTTCTGGTATTTTTGCACTGCGCGTTCACCGGCGTTATACGAGGCAATAACCAACTCGATCTGGTGCGGGAATAGCGCGCGCAGATCGCGCAAGTAGCGCGCGCCGAGCCAGATGTTGGTTTTCGGATCGTTCAGCTTTTGCTGGATGCTGCGCTTGCGGTCGCCCTGCAAGCCGTAGCGCTCGGCGGTCGCCGGCATCAATTGCATCAAGCCGACCGCGCCTTTGGGGGAAAGCGCGGCCGCGTTGAAGCCCGACTCGGCCGCCATGATGGCTTTCAGCAGCGCCGGGTCGAGTGCAAATTCTTCGGCCGCCTGATTCAGCAACGCGTCATATTTTTTCAGGTTCGGATGTTGCGACAGCGTGCGAAACAAAGGCGTTTCGATGGCCGCCGATGGCGCCGGTGTGGATTGCGACGAATCGAAGGATTGCCCGCTTCGCAGAAACAATTGATAGCGCTCGTCGCTCTTCTGATTTGAAAAATGCGGCGCGCCATCGGCGTCGATATAGCTGTAGATATCCGCATGCGCCACCGCCGATATCAGCCATAGGGACCAGGTGAGGGCGAACGCGGCAATTCGCATCAGATATCCGCTTCGGCGTCGTTGCCGTGCTCTTCGATCCAGGCCCGCCTTGCAGCTGCTTCGCCTTTGCCCATCAGCATGTTGAAGCGCGCTTCCGAGGCGGCCAGATCGAAATCACCCAGCGCGACCGGCAGCAGCCGCCGGGTGTCCGGGTTCATCGTGGTTTCCCACAGTTGTTCGGCGTTCATTTCGCCCAGGCCCTTGAAGCGCGAGATGCCCCAGGCGCCGTCCTTCACGCCATCCTTGCGCAGCTTGTCTTCGATCGCCGTCAGCTCGCCATCGTCCAGCGCATAGATCTTCTGCGCTGGTTTCTTGCCGCGCGCCGGCGCATCGACGCGGTACAAGGGCGGCCGCGCCACGCAGATGTGGCCGCGGTCGATCAAATGCGGAAAATGCTTGAAGAACAACGTCAGCAACAATACCTGGATGTGCGAGCCGTCGACGTCAGCGTCGGACAGGATGCAGATCCGGCCGTAGCGCAATCCGCTCAGGTCCGAGGTGCCGTTGTGGGCGTGCGGATCGACCCCGATCGCGACCGCAATGTCGTGGATTTCATTGTTGCCGAACAGGCGGTCGCGTTCCGTTTCCCACGAGTTGAGTACCTTGCCGCGCAAAGGCAGGATCGCCTGGAATTCCTTGTCGCGTCCCATCTTCGCCGAGCCGCCCGCGGAGTCGCC
>DHXL01000028.1:0-264 GCA_002415335.1 Oxalobacteraceae bacterium UBA5157 | reverse complement strand
GCAATCGGTCAGCTTGCCCGGCAGCACGGCAACGCCGGACGATTTTCTTTTTTCAATCTTTTGCGCGGAACGCAGCCGCGATTGCGCTTGCCGGATGACCAGTTCGGCCAGCTTCTTGCCGTAGTCGACGTGCTGATTCAGCCAGAGTTCCAGCGGAGGCTTGGTGAAGGTCGACACCAGCCGCACCGCATCGCGCGAATTCAGGCGCTCCTTGATTTGGCCCTGGAACTGCGGGTCAAGTACCTTGGCCGACAGCACGAACGA
>DHXL01000420.1:3253-5746 GCA_002415335.1 Oxalobacteraceae bacterium UBA5157 | reverse complement strand
CCTGGGTAAAGCAGTAGATGGAAGCTTCCTCGATCCCGTATTCTCTGCATTTCTCGAACAGCAGCAAGCCTGGTTCAATGCCAAGAGCATAGCCAGCTTCTTTTGGGAGGCTACGATCAGCTGCCCAGCGGCGATTTCCATCTGGAATGAAACCGACGTGACGCGGGATATTGTTTTTCGACATTACGATCCTAATTCCAACTTGATTGTTACCGATACAACACGACCGGTTTTCCATTTACTTTCAACGAAATCTTGCTTTTATGTGGTCACACCGAACGCACATCAGGCGCAGGGTTGACTTGAGTTCGCTGCGACCTGAAATTTGCTCAATCCTTTTGGCAACGGGAAAGTGACACGCTCTTTCACGCCATCCAGAGTTCGCACACTTTTTGCGCCGCATTCCCTCAGCCGATCAATGACCATCTGAACCAGCACTTCCGGCGCCGACGCACCGGCGGTGACGCCAATGCGCATTTTCCCGACCAACCATGCCGGATCGATTTGCGTCGCGTTGTCGATCATGTAGGCCGTGGTCCGATTTTTTTCGGCGACTTCACGCAGGCGCCGGGAGTTCGAACTATTCGGGCTGCCGATCACGATGATGAGATCGACCTGCGGCGCCATGAACTTCACCGCTTCCTGCCGGTTTGTGGTGGCGTAGCAAATATCTCCTTTTTTTGGCGCGGCGATGTCGGGATATTTGCGTTTTAGTGCGCGAATGACTTCCACCGTATCGTCGACCGATAAAGTGGTTTGCGACACGTAGGCCAGCATGTGCCGATTGATCACTTGCAGTTTTTCTACATCATCCACCGTCTCTACCAGGTGCATGCCCTGTTCCAATTGACCCATGGTGCCGTCTACTTCTGGATGCCCGGCGTGTCCGATCATGATGATTTCGCGTCCTTCTCGGTGCATTTTTCCCACCTCGATATGCACCTTGTCCACCAAGGGGCAGGTTGCATCAAATACTCGCAAGCCGCGTTCCTCTGCCTCGGCTTGTACGGCTCTGGAGACGCCGTGGGCGGAAAAAACGACGGTGCTGCCGAACGGGACATCGTCCAGCTCCTGGATGAAAATTGCGCCTTTGTTGCGTAAATCATTGACGACAAACGCGTTGTGTACAATCTCGTGGCGGACATAAATAGGTGCGCCAAACTTCTTGAGTGCTCGTTCAACAATTTCGATCGCGCGATCAACGCCGGCACAAAATCCGCGCGGTTGGGCGAGCAGTATTTCTGAATGCATGTTGTCTCCTTCGACTCTTGCTGCGCGGGCCATCCGCAAGACTCCGCACCCGTGTGCAGTGGCTGTCACCGAATGCTGATAAATCTCGCTTTATATTGACGGGATAGCGAGCCGACACGGCTTTGACATACCGCTTCACAAAAGTGCGACTTGTATGGAAAATTCGCGTTTTGCGTCGCTGGCGCGGCTCAGTCCAAGGAGAAAATTACAGGGTTTGCGCGATGCGTTCTGTACGGTAGCGAACGAACCAAAGCGGATTTGTCCGCCGCTGCCGCACGCGGCCGCAAAGGCGGGAGAAAACCTGTCGTCACCGGCGATAAATTACAAAAGGCGAGGACGCTGCTGGCACAGGGACTGAATGTCCGTGAGTTGGCAACACGCCTCAAAATCGGGAAGACGGCGCTCTACAAGGCTTTGCGCGAGACGGGCCAAGAACCCCGGCAAAGCTAAATGTCGTCAAATTGTAGCTTCGCCCCCACTGGGCCATGAAGAGATGCGCCAACTCGCGACCGAACGCAAGCGAAGACGGCAGCCAGGTCGCGAGTTCTACCGCCCCCAAATGCAGCAGGCCATGGCTGCTGCCGCGTTCGAATGCATGAGCGATGCGAGCCGCGGCGGCGGGTGGCAGGTCGGAATTACCCGGAAGGCGCTCCAGATGCACGCGTCCCGTCGGTGATATTGCGAGCTCGAGAACGCCGCCTTGGCCGTCAAACTGTGGCGGCGAAGATCGGACGAAATCGGGAGCACTTGTCATGAGGCGGTGATTGGCGTGCGTCAAAATTTTCCTATTTTTTTGGCTGTCGCGGCCGGTCGAACACTGGCCAGATGCTGAAACTGGATTGACCGGCGTGGTTTAAATAAAGGTATGCGGCATTTTCTTTCCTTCAATAATGGCTCCCCCACGATCAAGTGCGGCAAGACAAATTGCTTGAACTGCTCTTCACTCAAATTCGTTGGAATCCGTTGCCACTGCTGGCTTTTCGCCATTTCAACCGCCAAAGCGAGCGAATTGCAGCGCTTTTCATGGCAATCGTCGAAAATGTAGGCTGGCAAACGCTTTCAGCCGAATTCGGACCTTGAAAATACGCAATCAGTAGAAAGTGGAATTGGTATCAGCACTGCTCAACAAGTATCAGTTGGACGACGCGGGCTCTTGAATTTCGATATGCCTTTTAATGGAAAAAAGCACAACATCGACATCGACGCAGCGGTCGCGATCGTGAATTTCATGAAGCAGATGTA
>DHXL01000420.1:0-3076 GCA_002415335.1 Oxalobacteraceae bacterium UBA5157 | reverse complement strand
TCACTAGACTCAACGTCAGGCGGCTTCAAGTTCGACATGCACACGGCGACCGATCGCTGTAGCAATGTTGACCAACGCATCGAGCGAGAAACGCGACACGCGGCCACGCAAAAGATCGTTCATGCGTGGTTGAGTCACACCGCAATGGCTGGCTGCTTCTGCTTGTGTCCAGCCGCTTTCTTTCACAATGACGGCGATTTTTTGCATGAGCTCGGCCCTGGCACGCAGGTTTGCCGCTTGTTCTGGCGTGTCGGCAATCGCATCCCACACGCTGGCGTAGCTTTCGATCTTACTCATTTTTTACCTCTCATCAGTTGAGCGAAACGTTCCTTGGCAATGTCAATGTCTCGTTTAGACGTGGTTTGCGTCTTCTTATGGAAAGCGTGAAGCACATACACCACATCAGCAATGCGAGCGGTATAGATCACCCGTATGTGCCGGTGTCGTCCCATACCCTGATTTCCTCCACGCCTTTGCCAATCGAAGGCATAGGCTTGAAATCGTCGGGTTGATTGCCGCGTTGCACCTTGTCAAGCTGGTAACCCGCATCTTGCATAGCGTCCTCAGGGAACCCACGCAGGCATTTGAGTGAGTCTCCAAGGAATCGCACTGGTTTCATGTAAATAATTATACTGATATGGATATAATTTAGGAAGCAAGAATGCTTCCTAGTGGAATATGCGGGCTCCTGTCTTTTGATGTCGCGCAGACAAGGCAAACGTCGTTCAAAAGGGCCAAACGATGACGCAAGCCGGCGTGGAATCATGAGGGCGCCGCAATGCCTTTTTCCTAGACTATTTCCTGTCGTTCGATAACCCAACGGAATCGACCGCAACGTGTCCGAAGCGGTCGGTCAATCTAACAAAAATCCCATTCACCTTGGGGCTAAGCGTAGCCCTCGCCATGGAGGATCCGTTTCCCCGATAGGTAGCGTTCAAACTCTTCAGCCGGCATGGGTCCTGCAAACTGATAGCCTTGCGCGACGACGCACTGGAAAATACGCAGAGGTTCCAGCATGTCGGCATTCTCTACGCCCTCGGCGCCCACCACGGCCCCGCTGGCCACCGCGATCTGGGGTTGGTAATGGAGCACGAACTCGCCGCGCTCGATCGCATGGCTGGGCATGCGGCAATGCTGCAAAAGCATTACCTTATTTGGCGTTCATCAACTTGCCAAGACGTATACGTCACCCGCCTATTATTACCATTTCACTAATAGAAGGTGTCATTAGGGGCGTTGTTTTTTTGCGGAATACCCGTTATTTCTCACGACCAAGTTTTCAAAGATCAGCATAATCTTGCCGTATGGCAATATAATTACCTCCAAGTCTGCGCTGCCCCCCGGTAGCCCTTGTAGAAAAAATGCGTTTCATCACAATAGAGAGGATCGCTGATGCACCTGACAGCGAATGTAGCGCAACCAGTAGGTCACGGGACACGACCTGGCGCGGCAGTGATCACATCACTGGAATTTCTCGCCTTTACTCTGGGCCAGGAAGAATACGGCATCGATATCCAGAAAGTCCAGGAGTTGCGCGGCTACGATACCGTCACCCGCATCGCCAACGCCCCGGATTTCATCAAGGGTGTAGTCAATCTGCGCGGTGTCATCGTGCCGATCATCGACATGCGCATCAAGTTCAACCTCGGCACGCCGGTTTACGATCAGTTCACGGTCGTCATCATCCTCAACATCGCCGGCCGCACCATGGGCATGGTGGTCGATAGCGTGTCGGACGTGATTACGTTGAGTGCCGAACAGGTGAAACCGGCGCCGGAGATGGGTGCGGCGCTGGATACGGACTATCTGATCGGCCTGGGCACGCTGGATGACCGCATGCTGATCCTGGTCGATATCGACAGACTGATGTCCAGCGGTGAAATAGGATTGATTGAAAAGATCGCAGCTTAGCAAAACGTCTTCATTGAAGTTTATTTGTCGCAATCCTTACAAGAGAAATAGAAATGAAAATCGTTAATCTAAAAATCGGTACGCGGCTGGGAATCGGCTTCGCAATTGTTCTTTCTCTTTCGATCATTTTGACCGCGACCGGCATATGGAATATGCGCCAAGTTGCAGTGGCGACGCAGCAAATGATGGAGAAACCGTTGGCCAAGGAACGGATCGTGGCGGACTGGTATGTCCTCATTGACTCCGCTGTCGTACGCACCTCGCTCATTGCTAAAAGTACAGATGAATCGTTAGCCACGACGTTTGCAGAAGACATCGATGCAAGTGTCAAGAAGGGGACTGGAATCCAGAATTCGCTTGAACCGCTACTGACCTCGGACGCAGAAAAAGAGATGTACAAGGTGATCAAGACGCTCCGCGCAAAATACCAGCAGGCCAAGGTCTCGGTGATGAAAGCCAAGCTGGCTGGGAATACTGAAGAATCATCGCGAATTTACAATAGTGAATTCATCCCAAATGCAAAAAGTTATGAAGGCCAGATTCTGGCGTTTCTTTCTTTACAAAGAAAAAGTATCGACCTCACTGGGCGTGAGATCGCGCAGTTATATAGCAGCAGCTTCAATCTTATGGTGTTGCTAGGTGTATTAATGGTTGCCTTGGGCGCTGTTTGCGCGTTCCTAATCTCTCGCTCCATCACCCGTCCGCTGGGCGAAGCAGTCAAAGTCGCGCAAACCGTCGCCGCTGGCGATCTGACCAGCCGCATCGAAGTTAAATCCACGGATGAAACTGGCCAATTGATGCAAGCGCTGAAAGATATGAACGACAGCCTGTTAAAGGTCGTCGGCGAAGTGCGCACCGGCACCGACACCATCGCCACAGCATCGAGCCAGATCGCAGCGGGCAACCTCGACCTGTCGTCGCGCACAGAAGAGCAGGCCAGCTCGCTGGAAGAAACCGCGTCCTCGATGGAAGAGCTGACCAGCACCGTCAAACAAAATGCCGACAATGCGCGGCAAGCCAACCAGCTGGCGGCGTCCGCGTCCGAAGTCGCGATCAAGGGTGGCGCAGTGGTGTCGCAAGTGGTCGACACGATGGCCTCGATCAATGCCTCGTCGAAAAAAATCGTCGACATCATCAGCGTGATCGACGGCATCGCGTTCCAGAC
>DHXL01000179.1:17789-22367 GCA_002415335.1 Oxalobacteraceae bacterium UBA5157 | reverse complement strand
CGGATAAACGCTATTCGTTAGGCCAAGACAATGACAGACGCTGAACTTGAAGAAATTGGCGAGGCCGAGATTCGGCATCGTGTTGAGCGTGGCGACTATCACGCCCCCGCCGAATTGAGTACTGTCACAAAGTGGCTGCAACGAAAAGATAAAGAGCACGACTTTTTAGCTGCCTGCAAGCGCGCAAGCGTTTCGTCGGCACTTGATGCCTCGCGGGCAGCTCGGCGCGCAAACTTCATTGCCATCGTGGCAGTGGTAATTGCCGCTATAGGTGCTCATGAACCTATAGCGTCGCTATTCAGTACGATTTTTAATGCAGTCAAACCCTGACATGCCATTCCCTTTGCCGGGCAAACACTAGGTCTTTGCTATATGCCATCGAGAAGAGTTTTCACGAACGGTTGGGTGTTTTGGTTGGCACGGCATCCTGCACATGGACTTGTTTTATTTGACCGAGCAGATCAAGAAGAAATACCGACTGGTAGCGTTCGCGTGTTTGAAATGAGTGGTAAGTCAAGATGCATCTTGCCCCAAGAAATGCTCAAATCCGAAACATCAGCCGATGTGACAGACAGTGATTTCGTGCAAATTGTTACAGCCTACAACGCCCATAAAGCGTCGCTTGGTAAACCTCTCAAGGCTCCCGGTTATGATGCCAGCGCTTCGCTAGAGGACAAACATAAGAAATTTCTCCAAGAAAGAGGCTTGCCCGACAATGGTATCCGCCCCGCAACCGGAAATCGGCATCACCGTATTACGCATTGCTGGTCGTGCAAGGGGAATCTTGATAACTCAGTGGACGTGGAGTGCGCAACCTGTGGGTGGATCATCTGCGATTGCGGTGCTTGTGGCTGTGGCAGGTGAACGAGAATCAGAAGGAGTGCGCTTGAAATTCCGAAGAGTCGGCACTGGCGAGATGGCGAATGCAAGTTACGACACCACTTTGCAGTCGCTTTGGCCTAACACTGCATTCGAGCGGGACTGCGCAAAAACGCGCAGCCCCTCAATTTGAACGTTGGGCAACTTTAAAGGAATATGAATGAGCACTGCAAAATTACATTTATACAAATTGATTCAGGACTCACAAGACTTTGGCAGTGATGAAGAACATATGGTTTCTCGTGTGTTCTTCAACATTGATATTGACGGCAAGAAAATCGAAGGGCTTTACGCTAATATCAAGCAACCTGTTGGCAGTTCGATTGATTCATCATCACTTGAAGTATCAAGACCTGATAATTACAAAGGGCCATTCAACTATGAAGCCTTCCGCAGCATTGCCGAAAGCTATTACCGTAGTCTTGTTGGTGCAAAGGGTTCTGGTATTCACATTGTAGGTGCATCAAACGTCCGCATGAGAAACAACACGTTTCATCAGCCTCTAGATGCGGAGCTCGAAGTGCAAGTTGCAGGTGGTTCGTGGTAATTCGCCCAACCCGGCATTCGAGAGGGGCTCGCCCAGAAGCGGGCGAGCCCCTCAATTTTACGTTAGGGCACATGAGCTTGGCACCATCATTTCGAATGGTCGCAAATACAGAAGGTGAGGCGTTCGCGTCCATCCGAGTGGAGGCCATGCGCGAGAGCCTGGAGCGGGTCGGTAGGTTTGATGAAGTCAGGGCAAGAGAGCGCTTCCTTTTGGGCTTCGTGCCTGCTCACACCACGGCGGTAATGGTTGGCGGTGAACTGGCCGGCTTCTTCGTTGTCAGGCCAGAATGTGGTCGCCTGCTGCTAGATCATCTGTACGTCATTCCCCTATATCAAGGGAAAGGCATCGGGTCGTTGGTGCTTTCTGCAGTCTTCGCTGAGGCCGATGCAAAGCAACAGGTGGTCAGAGTGGGCGCACTCCGGGAGAGCAAATCAAACGAGTTCTATGTGAGGCACGGCTTTGTTCTCGTGGAGCGGGCGGAATATGACAACTACTACGAACGCCTGCCGCAGAATGTGCCCTAACCCCTCCATCGAGCGGACACCTTACAGCGGGCTGCGCCCACTTCCGCAGGTGCCGCTCATGTCGAACGTTAGAGATACAGAGGGAGAAAGACGCATGATTAAACAGGTTGGCCCCACTGAAATTAAACTGAAACACCGAGCGTCCTGCCATTGCGGTTCAGTGGAGCTTGAATTGGATCTTCCCAATGGAATTGAGAATCCGAGACGCTGTGACTGCTCCATGTGCCGAAGAAAAGGCGCAATTGTCGCCTCTGTCCCTCTTTCTGGTATCAAAATCATTAAGGGGCAGGACGTGTTGCGGCTCTACCAGTTCAACACAAAGACCGCAAAGCACTACTTCTGCTCCGTGTGTGGAACATATACCCATCATCAGCGTCGCTCCAACCCTGAACAATACGGGTACAACGTCGGCTGCCTAGAAGGCGTAAATCCATTTGAACTTGAAGATGTACCTACAAACGATGGCGTCAATCATCCTGCCGACCACCGCCCGCTATAACACATCGCTGAGCGCCGACACGCAAGCGTGCCGGTTAGCTCTGCGTTACGGCAATCGCACTGAGAACTGCTGTACGATCCATAAAAAATCGCTCAAGCACCGCGCGCGTCGTGCACTGGACAGTGTGCAAGACGTGGTTCGCTTTCTTGCGGAGGTGGGCATTACGCAGACGTGGTACTACGACTGTCCGGCACTTGTGCAGTGCCGCCTATCGGACGCGAGTTACTTTACCTTCGAGCCACATATTCGCCGAAAAGCTGGCGTATGGGGTTTCAAGCATGAGAACATTTATTTTTTAACGATGAGGGCAGTCTTGACGAGCTGTAACGGGTCGCTGAACGCGGTCGCTATGTGGCAACCAGCGTAGTCGTTGGGGCGGCACCGTTCACTACGGGAGAATATTCTTGAAAACGATTGGCTTGATCGGTGGCATGAGTTGGGAGTCGACGGTTCCGTATTACCGACAGATCAACGAAAGGATCAGGCATCGCCTGGGTGGATTGCATTCGGCGAAGGTCGTTCTATACAGTGTCGACTTCAATGACATTGAACGACTACAGCATGCTGGAGACTGGGAAGCCGCCGGAGCCATGCTGGCCGAAGCTGCCCGATCACTCGAAAAGGCAGGTTCGGATTTCTTGGTCTTATGCACGAACACGATGCACAAAGTAGTCCCCAGCATCGAGGCTGCCGTTACCATTCCCTTACTTCACATTGTGGATCCCACCGCTGCGGAAATTAAGCAGGCAGGCTATAAAACCGTAGGACTGCTCGGTACGCGGTTCACCATGGAGCAGGCCTTTTATCGTGACCGATTGAGCGAACGCCACGGACTTCGCGTGATCGTTCCGAACGATGAAGACCGCGACATCATCCACCGGATCATTTACGAAGAATTATGTCTCGGCGTTGTCTTGCCTGGGTCTCGTAGCGCGTATACACGAATTATGGAGAGTCTGGTATCACAAGGAGCAGAGGCTGTCATTCTTGGATGTACAGAAATATCTCTGCTTGTCAGCCAGCAAGACTCCATGGTTCCATTGTTCGACACTGCGGCCATTCACGCGAGGGCCGCCGCGGATGTGGCGCTTGGCCAATGACGTCCAACCCATCACTCAACTCGGACGCTTCGCGCGATCACGGCTCAAAGTGCCTGGGTAGGCGGGGCACAAGGCGCCTTGGTTTTCTCTCATAGGCGGCAGTGGCTCGATGTCGCCCAGTCAAAGATCCTTGGCCATCCGTACTGCATCCTCGACCCGCTGATAGTAGCCTCTTCGCAGGCCTAGCTGCACAAATCCGTGCTGTCGATAGAATGAGATCGCGCCGGTGTTCCGTGCTCTGGCCTCCAGTTGTATCGACTTGATGCCCGCGACGCGCGCGGTCGCTTCCAGCCAGTCCAGCAATGCAGATCCTGCCCCTTTTCGGCGATGGGCAGGATGAACGGCGAGCAGCATCACATGTGCATCTTCATCGCCGTATTTCATGATGGCAAAGCCGATCAGGCGCTGCGCCTGACGCGCGACCGCCACGTTCGTCGAGCTGTCCGCAATACTGGTCGCGACGCGCCGCGAGGTCCAACTCCACGGCAGGCCGTACTCTATCGTGTCCCTGGACAATTCGGATATGGCGAAGGCGTCCCCTGGAACGGCAAGTTTGATTTCGTATTCGGCGATCATTTCGCGCTCACATGAACAAATATCACTCCGGGACATGCGCTTCTAGCCGGTGCCGTCGATCTGCGCGAGGGCTTGTCGAATCAGGTCTGCATCGCCAGGACGAACGAGGCGTGCGGCTTCTCGGCCGTGATCCAGAAACACCAGCGTCGGCCACAGCTTCACCTTGAACGAGCGCCCAAGGGGACGGCCGCGGCCATCTTCAATCTTGATATGGCGTACGCGTGGATGGTCGGCGAAGGCAGCGGCCAGCAGCGGCTGGGCGGCGAGACAGTGGCCGCACCAGGGCGCGCCAAATTCAATCACGGTGGGGCCTTCGAGCCTATCAATCTCGACCCGTGCCGGTTCGATCGCCGTATACATATTGTTCATCGCCATGTCGATATCTTGCTCCAGATTGGGTAAAGGGGGGGGCCGCGCCGCTCATTTTTCCTGAGCGAGCGCGCGCCGGTATTT
>DHXL01000179.1:4388-17553 GCA_002415335.1 Oxalobacteraceae bacterium UBA5157 | reverse complement strand
GTGCGTGCTTGATCGGACAGAAGTATTGTTCGGTGCGGGCCACGATTTCGCTGGCGTAGGCAATGAGTCCGCTGCCGTATGCGCAATAGGTGTCGCTCGTTCATGAGTAGCACTCCCGGCGAACCGGTATCCGCCAATCGTCAACCTGAGCCAGGCCAACCTCCTATTTACAGCATAGAGGATTAATTGCGCTGCATGGCCCAGATTACGGTGACCTCAATGGGGCGCCGGCTGCGCCGAGCGGCCCAGTGCCAGCATCGCCAGCTTCTTCAGCGAACGATAGACGAAGCGGGCAAACACCAACGTCAGCAGCGCTTCGAACAGCGTCACCACGAAGGCGCCGGCCGCGGTCCAGCGCGGCGCGCGGCCGCGAAACTTGGCCAGTGCACGGTCCCAGGTGATTTCGATGCTGTCGTAGAAAGTCGGCACCACCAGCAGGGTCAGAATGGTCGACGTGATGGTGCCGCCGATGATGGCGATTGCTAGCGGCCGGTAAAACTCGCCGCCTTCGCCCAGGCCGATTGCTACCGGCAACATGCCCGCGATCAATGCGAAAGTCGTCATCAGGATCGGCCGCAGGCGCATGCGTCCGGCATGCATCAACGCGTCTTCGCGGCCGAAGCCTTCGGCCTCGCGCTTGCGCGCGCAATCGAGCAGCAGGATCGCGTTCTTGGCGACCAGACCCATTAGCATGATGATGCCGATGAAGCTCATCAGGTTCAGCGTGCTCTTGGTCAGCATCAGGCTGATGACCACGCCGATCAGGCTCAAGGGCAGCGACAGCATGACCGCCAGCGGTGCGGTGAACGAGCCGAACTGGATGACCAGGATCAGGTACATGAGGCCGATGCCCATCACCAGCGCGATCCCCATTTCGCTGAATACTTCTTGCTGGTCGCGCGCGGCGCCGCCCAGTTCGATGCCGTAGCCAGGCGGGAAATCGATCGTCTTCGCGATGGCCAGCGCATCGGTGGTGACTTCGCCCGCCGAGCGGCCTTGCGCGTTGGCCGACACCGCGATCATGCGCTTGCCGTCCATGTGCTGGATTTGCCCTGGCCCCTTGCCCATCGTGATCGTCGCGATCTGGTCCAGCGGCACCATCATGCTGCTGCCGCCGACCGCGATCGGCAAGTGCTCGATGTTCTCTGCCGTGACCCGGTCGTCCGGATGCAGGCGCACCGCGACGTCGCGCGATTCGCCGGTGGGATCGACCCAGTCGCCGACCTCGACCCCGGCAAATGCAACGCGCAATGCTTGCGCGGCATCGTTGACCGAGATGCCAAGCGAGTTGGCGAGGCCGCGATTGAGTTCGATTTTCAATTCATCCTTCGGGCTTTGTTCCGACAGGCCGACATCGACCGCGCCTTTGACGTGGCTCAGCTTATCCATGAAGTCGTTGGTGATGCTCATCAGGCGGCGCGAATCGGGGCCGTAGAATTGAATTTGCACCGGCTTGCGCGCACCATTATTCAAGTCGTCCAGCACCACGTATTCGGCGCCGATCAGGCGCGCCATCAGCGTCCTCAAGTCGACCGCGATTTCAGCGGCGGAGCGCTTGCGTTCCGTGCTCTTGCCGATGTCGACATAGACCCGGCCGCCGGCCGGATTGACGGTGCTGTTGGTAGCCACCGTCTCGGGCAGCGTGCGCGCCAGTTCGGCCGCTCTTTCGACTTTCAGCCGCGCGTATTCGAGGCTGCTGGAGGAGGGCGTACGGACGTCGATCGCGATCATGCTGGCATTCGACGCCGGCAGAAAGCTCGACCCGCCGAAGAAGTAGTGCAGGGTCAACGCGCCGACCAGGCTCAAGCCCGCGATGATCGCCATCCAGCGGCGATGATGCAGCGCCCAGGCAATCACATGGCCGTAGCGGTCCGATTGATGATCGAACCAGATGTTGAATTTCGCAAGCCAGCGGCTGATGCCGGTCTTCGGCAGCAGATGGTGTCCGACCGGGTCGCCCCAATACGCCGACAGCATCGGGTCGAGCGTGAACGAGATGAACAGACTCACCATCACCGAGCTGGCGACCGTCAGCGCGAACGGTCGGAACCATTCGCCGGACACGCCCGGCATGAAGGCCACCGGAATGAATACCGCGATGATCGAGAACGTGGTGGCGGCGACGGCCAGGCCGATTTCCTGCGTTCCCTTGCTGGCGGCGGTGCGGCGGTCGGCGCCCAGTTCCATGTGGCGCACGATGTTTTCCCGTACCACGATCGCGTCGTCGATCAGCACGCCGATCGCCAGCGACAGCCCGAGCAGCGTCATGAAGTTCAGCGTGAATCCGCACAGCCATACTGCGATGAAGGCGGCAATCACCGAAGTCGGCAGGCTGAGTGCGGTGATCAGCGTCGAGCGCCACGAGTTGAGAAAGACGTAGACCACGAAGATCGTCAGTACGGCGCCGAACATCAGCGAGTCGATCACGTTGTTGAGGCTGTTCTCGGCATCCTTGCCGCCATCCTGCGTCACCTCGACCGTGGTGCCGGCCGGCAGCGTCTTGTTGATCTCGGCTACCAGCGCGCGCACCTTGTTGGCGACGGTGACCGTGCTGGCTTCGCGCGAGCGCGTGATCGAAATCCCGACGTTCGGATGGCCGTTGCGCAAGCTGAAGCCGTTCAACTCGGCGAAGCCGTCGGCGGTGCTGGCGACCTGTCCCAGGCGCACGACTTCGTCGCCGCGGCGCTTGATGACGATTTGCTCGAACTCGGCCGGCGATTCGATGCGGCCTACCAGGCGAATGTTTTGTTCCTCCAGCACGCCGCGGATCTTGCCGACCGGCGCGGTGGCATTTTGATCGCGCAGGGCGCTGACGACGTCCGCCACCGAAACGTTGTACTCGCGCAGTTTTTCCGCGCGCAGCAATACGCTCAGCTCGCGCTTCAGCGCGCCGCCGACGTTGACCGTCGCCACGCCGTCGATGCCGCGGAACTTGTCCGACAGACTGTCCTCCGCCAGGCGCGAGATCTCGGCATGGCTTTGCGTGGTGGATGACAAGGCCAGCTGCATGATCGGTTGTTCCGACGGATCGATGCGCTGCAGTACCGGCTCGCGCATTTCGACCGGCAACTTGTAGCGCACCGAGCCGATCGCGTTACGCACCTCGTCCGAGGCCTGGATCATGTTCTTGTTGAAATTGAAGATGATCACGATGCTGGCGCTGCCTTCGCTGGCGGTCGAGCGCAGCTGGTAGACGCCGGAGATGCTTTGCAGCGATTTCTCGATGCGGTTGATGACTTCCCGTTCCACCGTCTCGGGCGAGGCGCCGGGGTAGGGGATATTGATGACGAGTACCGGCTGTTCGACGTCTGGGATTTGGTTGACGCGCAGTTTTTTCAGCGCCAGCAATCCCAGGCACATCACGGCAATGATGATGACCACGGTCGCCAGCGGACGCTTGATGCTGAAGTCGGATAGGAACATGGCTTACTTCCCCGCAGCGGCGGTAGCTGCCGGTTTGGCGGCGGCGGTCGGCGCGGCGGCCGCCGGCACGCCGACAGCGGCCATTTCGATCTTCTCGCCGTCCCGCAAGCTCGACAGCGGATTGCGCACCACCTGGTCGCCATCGGCTAAACCGCTCTGCACGACGAAGTCGCCTCGGCGCGAGTCGCGCTCGCCGATCACGAGGCTGGTCTTGCTCAGCTTGCCGCCCTTGATTCGCCACGCAAACGTGTGGTCGCCGTTGCGCACCAGTGCCGCATCGGGAATCATCAGCGACTGGCTGCTGGCGGCTTCGATGCGGCCTTCGGCATACAAGCCGGAGACGCGCGGCTGCGCGCCGTCGGCAAACCCGACCAGCACTTCCACTTGGCGCGTGGTCGGGTTGGCGGCCGGGTCGACGCGTTTCACCGACCCGCTGAAGGATTGCCGGCCGTAGCCGTTGACGCTGAAATGGACCTGCTGGCCGACCTTGACGCTGCTGATCTTGTCGGCCGATACAAAGCCCTGGAAGCGCATGCTGGTCGGGTCGATCACCTTGAGCAATTCCTTGCCGATTTGCGCGGTATCGCCGGCCGAGACCTTGCGCTCGCTGACCACGCCGTCGAATGGCGCGCGCACCTCGGTGCGCTGCAATTGCTGGCGCGCCTGGGCGGCTCGGGCCTTGGCGGCGATCAAGTCGCTCTGCGCATTGTTACGGCGGATCTCGGTGTCTTCGAGTTGCTGCATGGACGCCATGCCGGAGCTGCGCAAGGTCTTCAGACGTTGATACTGGCGTTCGGCCTGCTCGGACGCCTGTGCCGCCGAGCGCGCGGCCGCCTCGGCCGAGGTCAAATTGTCGCGAATCGCCGTGTCGTCCAGCCGCACCAGCAAGTCGTCGCGTTTTACGCTCTCGCCGTTCTCCTTCAAGACTTGCAGCACCACGGACGACACCTCGGCCCGCAGGTCGGCGCGGCGCTCTGGTTCCACGGAGCCGGTGATGACCGGGCCGGATGCGAGGTCGCCGGTATGCACGGTAATCAGGTCTTCGGGGGAAATCAGTAACGGTAGCTCGGCAGCCGCGCGCGCAGCCTGGTCGGCCTTCTCAGGCGTCTTGTTGCAGGCGGCGATCGACGAGACAAGGACGAGAACGAGAAAGACGTGACGCGACATAGGATGAACTCCGGCTATTGATCGTGCTTGTGGCCCGATGCAGGTTGAGGGCGAAAGTATCGCGACCCATTTGCTCAATGTCAACTGCTGTTGGATGTCGCATCGTACCATCGCCGGGCAAGCTTTTCAGAGAGGGGCGTGGCAACGGTCTGGGTCATTGCCGGTGCGACACGGATCGCAAGCGGGAGCCACGCGCTGGGCAGAAATCGTCGGGCTCCCGGTATCCATCCGCTGCCCGCGAAGGTACAATCGATTCGGTATGTGCGAGCCCGATTTCGGCTCTGTGACCGGATCATCTCGGACGAAAACACTTAGCGGAGGAATCAAATGGCATCTGGCAAAATCCTGGTCGCCCAAGGCGGCGGTCCAACAGCGGTAATTAATCAGTCACTGGTTGGCGTGGCGCTCGAAGCGCGCCGGTTTCGCAATGTCGAACGCGTCTATGGCGCGCGCCACGGTGTGCGCGGCATCATCGATCAAGAGTTCGTCGACCTGACCCAGGAGACCAGCCACAACCTCGAGATGGTGGCCAATACGCCGTCGTCCGCGCTCGGGTCGACGCGCGACAAGCCTGACGAGAAGTATTGCCAGGAAATCTTCAAGGTGTTGCGCGCGCACGAGATCGAGCACTTCTTCTACATCGGCGGCAACGATTCGTCCGACACCGTGCGCATCGTCAGCCTGGAGGCGCAAAAAAACGGCTATCCGCTGCGCTGCATCCATATTCCGAAGACGATCGACAACGATCTGGTCGGCAGCGACCATACCCCCGGCTTTCCGTCGGCCGCGCGCTTCGTCGCGCAAGCCTTTGCCGGCGCCAACCTGGATAACGCATCCTTGCCGGGTGTCTACGTCGGCGTCGTGATGGGGCGTCACGCCGGCTTCCTGACCGCAGCGTCGGCGCTCGGCAGGAAGTTTCCGGACGACGGTCCGCACCTGATTTACCTGCCGGAGCGCATCTTCGTGCTGGAAAACTTCCTGGCCGAGGTGAAGGCAACGTATGACCGGCTCGGGCGTTGCGTGGTGGCCGTTTCCGAGGGTATTCACGATGCATCCGGCACGCCGATTGCCAGCCTGCTGGCCAAGGACGTGGAGCGCGACGCGCACGGCAATGTGCAGCTGTCGGGCACCGGCGCGCTGGCCGATTTGCTGTGTGACGAGATCAAGTCCCAGCTGAAGATCAAGCGCGTGCGGGGCGACACCTTCGGCTATCTGCAGCGCTCGTTTATCGGCTGCGTGTCCGACGTCGACCAGCGCGAGGCGCGCGAGGTCGGCGAGAAAGCGGTGCAATTCGCGATGTGGGGCAACCGCGACGGCTCGGTGGCGATCAGGCGCAGCGGAAATTATGCGGTCGACTATGCGCTGCTGGAACTGGAAGCCGTGGCCGGCAAGACGCGCGTGATGGAGGATGACTTGATTGCGGCCAATGGCACCGACGTCACCGATGCATTTCGGCTCTACCTGCGGCCGTTGCTCGGCTCGGGCATGCCGGAGCCGTTCCGGTTGCGCGCGCATCCGGTCGCCAAGCTCAAGTAATGAATGGACGAGGGAAGAATTGTGCGGGCGCTATAAAGATCGCCGATCGCCTGCCGTAACTGGTGCATGAGCTCCCAAATTCTTCCCCTCGGCATCAAAAACCGCACGAAAACCGAACTGCCGGCACTGATTGCGCTGGAAGCCATCGGCCAGTCGTGGTTCAGCGAAGATCATCGATGCGACCTGATGTCGATCGCGATGGTGGTGCAATTCATGGTGGAGCCGGACAGCGAGCTGCATGCGATGTCCTGCGAGCTGGTTTCGTTGCTGGGGCCGGACGCGCTGGAGATCGACCGGCTGCGGCCACTCGTCGTTCCCCTCAATTGCTGGCTCCAGAAACAGCCCAACGGCCGCGTCCAGACGGCGATCAACCGCTTGCTGGGCCGCGCACCGACGACGTCCGCGAAAAGGGCGCACGGCTAGGCGTCAGCCAGCCGCTCAACGTTCGTTTCTGCACTGTACCCTGCCGATTCGGCGTCAGGCCGGCACTGGCTGCTGAAATTTGCCGGCCGTCAGCAATTTCTCGAAGTCGGGAGCCGACACGGCTTTGGAAAAAAAGTACCCCTGTGCGTAGTCGCACCCGGCCGCTTTCAGCCAGTCTCGTTGCTGGACCGTTTCCACGTCTTCCGCAATGACCTTCAGTCCAAGCTTATGCGCCATCATGATGATGGTTTCGGCGATGGTCCGGCTGTCGGCGCTGGTCGGCATGTCTCGTACAAATGACTGATCGATCTTCAAGTAATTGACGTGGAATTTCTTCGGATACGTCATCGATGAATAGCCGGTACCGAAGTCGTCAATCGCCAACTGAACCCCTGCTTCTCTGAGACTCTCCAGCTTCGCCATGACACATGGCGAATTGCTTAACAAGACGCCTTCGGTGATCTCCACCGAAATGTCGTTTCGCACCACGCCAAGCGCCGACAGATGGGTTCCCAGCGTGTCCAGCATTTTCATCGGCCCTTTGCTCATGAATTCGACCGGCGACCGGTTGACGCTGATTTGAAACGGTTGTCCGAGCATGACACCCCATGCTCGTGCGCACACCAGCGCTTCACTCAACACCCACTCGTCGATCTCGCCGATCAGGCCGGTTTCCCGGCCAGTCCGATAAACTCGCCGGGAAACACCAGGCCGTCTTGCGGATGATGCCAGCGCAATAACGCCTCGGCCTTGAGAATCCGCTCGGTCGCGAGATCGACGATCGGTTGGTAATAGACGGATAATTGATGGAGCGGCAGAGCATAGCGCAATGCATCGAGTATCTTGACGCGCGCCCAGGCCGATTCCTGCATGCCGGCGGTGAAGAAATTGAAGCGGCTGCGGCCAGATTTTTTTGCCGCGTACATCGCCTGATCCGCATTATTGATCAAGTCTTCCAGTGTGTCCGCGTCCTGCGGGAACAGCGTGATGCCGATGCTGGCGGAGATGGTGATGGCCTTATCAAGGATAGGAAAAGGCTTGGCCAGTTCGTCGACCATTTCGCGTGCCATGATTTCGACGTGCAGAAGCTTGTTGACCCCGGTGAGGATCACGGTAAATTCGTCGCCGCCGATCCGCGCAACCGTGTCCGTGCCGCGTACGCACGCGCTGATACGTTCGGCGACCTGTTGCAGCAAGCGGTCACCGGCATCATGACCCATGCGGTCATTGATCTCCTTGAAGCCATCGAGATCAATGAAGAGCAGCGCAAGCGGCAGTCCGGTGCGGGTGGCGCGCTTGACTTCGCGCGCTAATGTCGCGTCCTGTTCCAACCACCGCTTCGACGTTGCCTTGTTCGTCCAGAACCGGAACAAAAATGTATTCGAATGTCGCGTCCCTTTCACAGAGCTTGTTTAGAATCTCTCCGCGATAAGGCAACCTGGTATCGATCACGTCCTGCAGCTGCCGCTGAAGCATGAGCGCGTTGGAAGCACCGAGGTCGAGGAAGTTCTTGCCGATCATGTCGTCGTCCGACCGGCCGCATAAGTTCGCCAATGATTGGTTCGCATAAATAAACCTGGCGTCGACGTCAAAGATGTAGCTGACATCCGGCGATGATGACAGCAGGGTAGAAAACAAGCGCGTATATCGGACCAGATCCGTCGAGTAACGATCGAGCGACTCGGCCAATGCCTGATCGATCGCTTCGTTAAAGCGCGTCAGGTCGCGAGCGGACGGCGGTTCTGCCGGGCTCGAATCGGCCCAGAGCTTCAGGACTTTTGCTCGAAGGGCGCGAAACTCCGATACCGCATCGTTGACGCTGAAGCCGGCTGTTTCGCGAGAACTCCCATGCATCCCGGAATAGGTTTCCTTTGCGCTGCGCGGCGCGCGGCCTTTCGATTTTTGTTCCTGTTCAGCGGGCGATTCGGAGCGGTCGAGATCGGCGGCAATCGTGCATAGCATGCCGCTCGCGTGGTCGCGCAGTGCTCGCAAATCCATTCCCCGTGCGGCGGGAATGCCTTTCGCAAACTGTTCCCATGCGTCAAGGATCTGATCGATATTTGCGCGAATAAAATCGGACAGCTTCATTGCGATGGATCATGCAAAATAGATCAATCAACGTCCAGCGGGTCTTACGGGTGGTATAGCCGAGCAGCCGCACCTGTTTGGTCGATAAACAGTTCATTTGGTTCCATCTGTTCAGTGCTCGCTGACGCAGGGCATCAACGGATCAGGCGCGCGATGGACGCCCTCGATCCTTGGCAGGATCCTGATCGCCCGAATCACCGGATTCCACCAGGCGCCGGCGGCAACCAGCAAGGCCGATATGCCGGCGAAGCCGAGCGAATAGCGCAAGCCGAAATGTTCGCCTATCCAGCCACCGATCAATGCGCCGGGGCCGGCCGGAATCAGCATCAGCCAGCGCATCGTGCTCGTCATGCGACCCAGCAAGGGGGCGGGGGTGACGGCTTGCCGCAGCGCCAGAAGATTGATGAAAATCAGCACACCGCCGACGCTAAAGCACATCAACATCAAGACGAAGGCGGCGACGCCGATCGCGTTGGCCGGCGCAAACGCCAGCGCCAACCAGCCTGCTGCGCATATCGCCACGCCCGTCACCAGGCAGGGCCCCGGTCCCAGGCGACGACTGATCCGGTGGCCGTACACACTGGCGAGGATGGTGCCGATTCCCATGCCTGTGTAGCAAAGGCCGATCGCGTGTTCGCTCAAGCCGAGAATCCGCGTAGCAAACAGGATCTGCACCACAAGCGCAGCGTTGTAGCATAACTGCCACAAGCCAACCGTGACTGCCAGTGAGACCAGTATCGATTTGCCGATGACGAAGCGGACTCCCAGTTTAAGGTCGCGCCAGAAATGTACATCGGTCTGCGGGCCAGGATGGTCGGCAACGCGAACCCGGCGCAAAATCGTGGCAGACAATAGCAACAGCACGGCATCGAGCAACAAGGCGACCGGCGCCCCGACCAGCTTGATCAAGGCGCCCGCCGCAGCCGGGCCGGACACTTCAGCGCCGGACGACGCCAGCGCGTTCTTCGCGTGCGCCTCCACCAGGCGCTCGCGCGGCACGACTTGGGTCAGCACGATCTGGGCCGCGGTGCCGGCGGTCGTGTTGATCGCGCCAATGACAAAGCTGACGACATATAACCATGTCATGCTTAGCCATCCCATCCACCAGGCCAGCGGGACGCTCGCCACGATCATCGCCAGGCAGCTCTCGCCGACGATGTACACCGGCAGTTTTCTGATGCGATCCAGCAAGACGCCGGACGGCAAGGAAAACAATACGAAGGGCAGCGTTTCCATCGCGACCAGCAAGCCCATTTGCGTCGGCGCGGCGTGCAGCAGGATGGCCGCCGTCAGCGGCAGCGCCAGCATCGTGACCTGCGCGCCGACCGAGCTGATCAGGATCGACGACCACAATCGGCGATAGACCAGGTCGCGCAGCAAATCATTGGCGGGCAGTGCGAATTTTCGCGGCAGGAACTTCCTGATGTCGTGCAGCCGGACCTTCATTCGATTCTCATCTTTTCTACGGGTGGGTGCCGCTTGCGCGCACATGGTTTGGGCCGGACTACTATCGCTCCCGCAGCAAGGCTACCACGGCGGAAATTTCCAGGCTCCGGGCGCGAAGATGATCCCCTCTGCAACGTCCTTGCGTGGCTCAAGAGGACAGTCGGTCGCGCTGGTCAACCAGCATGTAAGCGTGTTCCTTTCGCAGGCCGATACGGCGCTTTATCGCGCCAAAGCCGCACGCAAGAATCGGGTCGAGCATCACCTCCAGATCGATTCAGATTTGCGGGATCCGTTATCGCGCCTTGCTGCAACCCGCGTCGTCCGTGCGGTCATCGACCTCAGCGTGAAACGTGAAAAAAATGCGGAACAATTTTACCCATTGCCTGTCTGAAAATAGGCGTTGCGTGGCGTCACGATAATTTCCGTGCAAGCCATATATTCCCTTCGGCAAGTCGTTCCAACTTCAGCTTGCCGGGAAGCGGCGTGAATCGTGTCCTTCCGAAAACCCTGTCATAAGTCCGGTGAAGCCTGGTTGCTTCGTCTATCAAGCGCGCCGGACAAGACTCCATATACGCTCCGCCCTGAATAAGGAAGACTGATGAGCAAGCATGATGACGGAAATTGCATCGGTAAGATCATCAAGAAGTTTCCATCAGTCATTCTCCGGGACGGGATCGCAAATCGTGAAGAGAGGACGATTGGGTTGGCTGCCAAGCTAAGCCGCAATCGGATCATTGCCCGGCAGCAGGATCATCTCTTCCGGTACAAAGGGGAAATTTAAAATGGATTCATCAAGTTCGCTGATCCTCAACGTCGACGATGACGATGGCGCGCGCAACGCAAAGACGCGCGTGCTGCAAGTCGCGGGATTCACGGTAATCGAGGCGACCAATGGAGCCGATGCGCTGGCAATCGTTCGGCAATGTTCGCCCGATCTGGTCTTGCTTGACATCAAATTGCCGGATATAAACGGTATCGAAGTCTGTCGCCAAATCAAGGCAGATCCCGCGTCGGCGCGGATTCTCGTACTGCAGACTTCCACCGCGCTGACGGACAGAATCGACAAGCTCAGGGAGCTGGATGGCGGCGCCGACAACTACCTCACTGCGCCGATCGGTGCGGATGAACTGGTTGCGAACGTCAATGCACTGTTTCGCCTGGCGCGCACGCAAGCCGAACTAAGAAGAAGCCAGGAACGCATGGCCCACCTGGCGCACCATGATTTTCTCACCGGCTTGCCCAATCGCGTGTTGCTAGGCGATCGCATCGCGCAGGCAATTTTGCTGGCGCAGCGGCGCGGGACAAGGCTCGCCGTGTTGTTTCTGGACCTCGATAATTTCAAGCACATCAATGACTCGCTCGGACATTCCATCGGCGACACGCTCTTGCAATCGGTCGCGGGACGCCTGCGCGCGTGTGTACGCCATTCCGATACGGTCAGCCGCCAAGGCGGCGATGAATTCGTGATCCTGATGCAGGAGGACAAGTACGAAGAAGACGCTGGGATGCCGGCGCAAGAAATACTGGCCGCGATGGCCTTGCCGCACACCATTGCCGGACATGAACTGCATGTGACAACCAGCATCGGTATCAGCGTGTATCCGGCGGACGCCAAGGATGCGGAGGCGCTGATCAAGAATGCCGATACCGCGATGTACCATGCCAAGGAAAGAGGACGCAACACCTACCAGTTCTTCACCGGTGACATGAATGTTCGCGCCGTGGAGCGGCAAGTCATCGAATCGAACTTGCGGTACGCGCTGGCGCGACAGCAATTCTCGTTGCATTACCAGCCCAAGGTTAACCTGGATACCGGACTGATCACGGGCTCCGAGGCACTGTTGCGCTGGATGCACCCGCAGTGGGGCATGGTGCTGCCCGATCGCTTCGTGCGCATCGCGGAGGATTGCGGCCTGATTGTGGCGATCGGCCGCTGGGTATTGCGCGAGGCATGCGCGCAGGCGAAATGTTGGGCCGATGCGGGGTTGAACCCCGGGTCGGTCGCCGTCAACGTCTCTGCCTCTGAATTTCGCTCCGGGGACTTCGTGGACGGTGTGCGGACTATCCTGGAGGATACCGGTTTGGCGCCATCGAGCCTGCAGCTCGAGATTACCGAAAGCGTGTTGATGCATGAAGCCGAATCCAGCACCTGCATCCTGCGGCAGCTCAAGGATCTGGGGGTACAACTGGCGGTGGACGATTTCGGCACCGGCTATTCCAGCTTGAGTTATCTGAGCCGGTTTCCGATCGACGTCCTCAAGATTGACCAATCATTCGTGCACGATATCGGTTCTCCGAGCGGCAATGGAATCATCGTCAGTGCCGTCATCGCCATGGGCAACAGCCTCAAGCAGCAAGTGGTCGCCGAAGGGATCGAACAGCGGGATCAGTTGGCGTTTCTCAAGCAGCAGCATTGCGAAGAAGGCCAGGGCTATTTTTTCAGCCGGCCAGTGCTTGCCGAACAATTCTCCAGGCTGCTGACGGCGGGGCGATTTGTGTAGAGACGTGTCGCGGCCAGAATGCGTCGGTTCATCGAACTCAACCCGGTCTACGCACCCTTTCCACCTGACTTGCGCGCGAAGAATCGGTTTCTTCAGCCCGTCATCTCCATTGTCCGCGCATATTTCCCCGCACGCGCCAAGCCATTCAAGCGGCATCGCATGGCGAATGCCTTTTGCGCTGCCGCTGCGTTGCTTTCCTGTCCTTTCCACGCGGCCAGCACCGGGGCCTGTAGTGCGCGTCCGTATGAAAAACTGAGCTGCCACGGATGCGGTCCCATCGCGTTCATCGCGTTCAGGTGGTCGGTCGCGTCTTCCGCGCTTTGGCCGCCGGACAGGAACACGATTCCGGGGACTGCTGCCGGCACGTAGCGGGTCAGGCAACGTATCGACGCCTCGGCGACCTGCTGCACGCCGGCTTGCTGCGCACACTTCATGCCTGCGATTACCATGTTCGGCTTGAGCAACATGCCCTCGAGCAGGACGCGATGGGCTTCCAGTTCGGCGAATACAGCTTGCAGCACCTGTGAAGTCACCACCTCGCAGCGCGCGATATCGTGCGCGCCGTCCATCAGCACTTCGGG
>DHXL01000179.1:0-4161 GCA_002415335.1 Oxalobacteraceae bacterium UBA5157 | reverse complement strand
GTCGGAATGGCGCGCTCATCGATTTCGATCACGGCACGCCATTTGGCGAACTTCGCACCCAGTAGCTTGTATTCGGCCAGCCGTTCGCGCAAGCCATCCAGGCCCTCGGTGATTTTTTCGCCGGGGTGCAACGCCAGCGCCTTCGAGCCTTCGTCCACCTTGATGCCGGAGAAGATTCCGCGATTCGACAGCAGTTCCGCGAGGGGAGTGCCGTCGCGCGCCGTCTGGCGCAGCGTTTCATCATAGAGAATGATGCCGCCGATGGTGGATTCGATGCCTTCGGTGGTGAACAGCAGCTCGCGATAGCGGCGGCGCGTTTCTTCGGTCGACTCGACGTTGATCGAGTCGAAGCGTTTCTTGATGGTCGGGCCGCTTTCGTCCGCTGCGAGTATGCCTTTTTGTCCCGTGACGATGGCGCGTGCCACCGATTTCAGTTCGTCGCTGTTCATCAGCTAATCCTCCAGGTAAGATAAAAATTCCCTCATGGAAACACCTTCTTCAATCATTTTCTGACGCGATTGATTGTGCGCCAAAGAAGAGCGAGAAATCTTGCGAAATAACAGCGTCGCCAGCAATTTCTCGATGGTCGTGCCTGACACCCTCCATCAACGCAATGAATGTTTTCCCGGCCCGGCTGCACGTAGCGCCAATCTTCCATCGCGCGGCGACGGTCGACGAGGGCCAAACAATCGATTTCGAACCGGTGCCGGCCGACGATCCGGAACGGTGATGCCGTCGAACGACTGTACAGCCAGAAAATAATTTACACAATATCGGTACGATGGCGCGCTAGAATTGCGTGCATGACGCTTCCCACCGCACGCGATGACCTCCACCGGCCCCTGCTGGCTGACCGGTACGACACCCGGGTCCGGCTTTCACCCGAGGTGTTGTACGTGTTACAGGACGTTGCACGATGCGCCGAAGCTGTTCGCTGAAAAAAAGCGATACTTTACTGCACGGCAAGCCGGTTACCGATACATCGACGAGAGGATGGAATGTTTGCTGCAGTAGATTTGGGGTCCAATAGTTTCAGGCTGCACGTCGGCATGCACGACGGCGAAACGATGCGCATCGTCAAGACTGCACGCGATCCGATTCGGCTCGCGGCCGGCCTCGACGGCAAGGGCTGCCTGACCGAACAGGCGATGCGGAGCGCGCTGGAATCGCTGACCCGTTTCAAGACTTTGTTGGCCGGCTATCCGCTCACGGCGGTCAAGGTCGTCGCCACCAACACCTTGCGCATCGCCAAGAACGTTGCCGTATTTCTGCCGGCGGCCGAGCGCGCCATCGGCTATCCGATCGAGATTATCTCCGGCGAAGAGGAGGGGCGCCTGATTTACATGGGCGTGGCCAACACGCTCGGCCTGGCCGGCGAATCACGCCTGGTGCTGGATATCGGCGGCGGATCGACCGAGTTGATCCTCGGCCGCGGCGCGGAGATCGCGCGTGTCGAATCGTTCAGCGTCGGCACCGTCAAGCAAAGCCTTGTGTTTTTCCCGGGCGGCACGATCGACGCAGCCTCGTTCGACGCCGCCATCTTGTCGGCCCGCAGTTACTTCGAAGACGCGGCGCCGCCTTACCGTCCGCAACACTGGAGCACCGCCTACGGCTCGTCCGGCACGATACGCGCGATCCACGATGCGATTTCCAGGAACGCACTGGGTGACGGCACGCTGTCAGCCAAGAGCCTGGAGGCGCTCAAGGCGCGGCTGGTGCAGTACGGCCACACCAGCCGCATTGCCTTGGCCGGCATGAAGCCCGATCGTGCCGTCGTGATGGTGGGCGGCCTCGCCATCTTGATCGCCTTGATGCAGGAACTCGGCATCAAGGCCCTGGTGCCGATCGAAGCCGGTTTGCGTATGGGCCTGCTGTGGGAACTGCAATTGCGCGCCACCAAGCGCGATCGGCGCGAGCAATCGGTGCGCGATTTCCTGCAACGCTTTCGCGCCGATGAGGGCCGCGCCGGTCTGGTCGCGAATGCGGCGAGCGCGATCTATGAGCAGCTCAAACCGGCGGGCGACAGCTACGGCCGGCATTTGTATTGGAGCGGCTTGTTGCATGAGGTCGGGCTGGCGGTGTCGCAGAGCGGCTACCACAAGCACGCCGCCTATCTGATCGAGAACGCCGACCTGCCGGGGTTCACGACGCGCGAGCAACGGGTGATGAGCACGCTGATACTGGCGCAAAAAGGCAATCTGCGCAAAATCAACGATGCGCTGGGCGATCCCGACTTTGCCAAGGCGGTGCTGGCGCTTCGGCTGGCGGTGCTGTTCATGCATGCGCGCATCGACGTCGACGCGGACGCGATGCGCGTGAGGATGAAGAGCCGGATCGAGCTGGAAGTCAGACGCGATATGGTCGCGCATCATCCGACCTTGTCCTACTCGATGCAGAAAGAGCGCGAATGCTGGGAAGAGGTAAAGGTCGATTTCAGCATCAAGACCAGCGTGTGAATCTGTCTTCCGGCCGGCAACCGGACCAACGCTCAGTCGGGACTGCCAGGACCATTCAAGACCAGCAAGCTGACACGCCGGTTTTCACTGCGTCCCCGTGCCGAGTCGTTGCTGCTGACCGGCTTGGTCTCCGCCAAGCCGGATGCCGTCATCCGGTTCGGGCTGATCCCGTGTTCCTGAAGCGCTCGCACCACGGACGCGGCGCGCGCCGACGATAGTTCCCAGTTCGACGGATATTGCGCGGTCTGGATCGGCACATTGTCGGTGTGGCCTTCCACCACCACCAGGTTGGTGTTCTTTGCGAGCACGTCTGCGATCCGGGCAAGGATGCTGCCGGCCTGTGCGGCTGGTTGCGCGGTTCCGCTGGCGAACAAGGCGGTGTCACGGATTTCCAGCAACAGGCCTTCTTCCCGCGTCACGAGGGTGATGTCGCCCGCTTGAACCAGTTCCGACAGTGTGTGCGTCAATTCCTGCCACATGCGTTGCTGCTTTTGCTGCACCGGCGCCGGCGTCGCCGGCTGCACGGTTGCCTGCACGCGCGCCGGAATCCGCTTATGCCGGGGGCGCAGGCCTGCGATCATCGACTCATGTAACGGCTGAAGCTGCGGCGCAGGGACCTCGCTTTGCTTCGGCAGCCTGGCGTACAGCACCAGGAACAGCACGAACAACAAGGTGATGAAGTCGGCGTATGACACCATCCACCGGTGCGAGCCCGATGCATCGCTGTGGTCGGCGTCCCTTTGTTGAAAGGAAAGGAGAGCGGCGCGCATCAGGCGGCGCGCCGGATGTTGATCACGTTGTCAGACCTTTCACGAGCGGCGACCAGGGTGCGCTCGACCAGCCGCGGCTGTTTACGTTGCGCAATCATGGTCAGGCCTTCGATCCGCAATTCATCGCGCAGCGTCAGCTCGAAAATGATCGCACGCAGCTTGGCCGCGAGCGGCAGGAATAACAGATTCGCCAGCGCCAGGCCATAAATGGTCGAGACAAACGCAATCGCTATCCCTGCACCGAGCCGGGACACATCGCCCAGGCCGTTCATCACATGCAACAGACCGATGACAGAACCGAGGATGCCGACGGTCGGCGCGTAGCCGCCGGCGGATTCCCACATCTTGACCGCGTTTCTCAGACGCGCATCGCGAATATGCACGTCCATCAACAAGGTGTCGCGGATGTATTCTGGGTCGTAGCTATCGACAATCATCTCCACGCCGTTCCGCAACAGCGGGTCCTGAATTTCGTCGGCCAGGCTGTCAAGCTTGAGTGCGCCATCGCGGTAAGCGATTTTCGACCAGCCGACGATCTCCTGGATGGTCTCTTCGCGGTCGGAGACCGGCGGGTGGAACAGCCATTGCAGCAATTTGGTGCCCATCAGGAAGTCCTTCGGCGAACTCTGTGCCACGACCGCGCCCAGCGTGCCGCCGACTACGATCAGAAAGGCGCCCGGTTGGGCCAGCGCAAGCAGCGAGACTCCATCCAGTAACTGCCCGGAGAAAACGGCGACTATCGCCAATCCCAAGCCCAATGCGGTCATGTAAAACATAGCAACCTCGCGATCCGTTCCGGCGTGCCCGTCTGCGATCAGACAGGACACTACCCATAATCGCAAAAGCAGGGCCCGGTCATATCGCCGAATAACCATTCTTTTCGGCACGAGTTAGACGCATGCACCGGCCATGGCCTCCGATTTCCTTGCCGCCGT
>DHXL01000138.1:11265-16310 GCA_002415335.1 Oxalobacteraceae bacterium UBA5157 | reverse complement strand
GGAATGGTCGGGCGCTCCTGACGCTGTAGCGGATCGAGATTGGCCCAATGGCTACCCAAGTAACGATAGGCGGCGATCAACTGCGTGGCGGCGACGCGCTTGCGACCCATCTCTGCGTCGGCCGAAGCGGATACGGTGCGAATCGGTCCGAGTTTTGCACGTTCGGCAAACGAGGCAATGACCGATGCGTGCGCGACATCGGGCTTGTTCGAACCATCGACTGCGGGCACGTGCTGCATCGCGTCGAAGTACGCGCGCCAGTTATCCGGCACCGAGCCGGGATTGTCGAGGTACGACTCGTACAATTCTTCGACGTACGGGGCGTTACCCCCAAACAAATAGGAGTTGGAGAGAGATTGCTGCATCATCTTGCTCACCTTTCTTCGCGTTTCGCGAGATTAGCGGGTTAGTTAACCTTCCGCGACACGGCCTGACCGGTTAGCGGATTGCACATCAAGTTGTGGGGGAAGGGCTACGTTGACCTGAAGTGTAAATTCCAGCGAGAGCATAGCATATTATTTCGAACAAGAAAAAAGCGAGCAGTGGCTGCTCGCTTTTTTTGGCGACACGTGGCGTCAGTCAACCACGTTTTGCGATAGGAACCACCGCGCGCGTCGTCGAACCGACGAACAGTTGACGCGGACGTCCGATTTTTTGTTCCGGATCGGAAATCATCTCGTTCCATTGCGCAATCCAGCCCACCGTACGCGCCATCGCGAAGATACCGGTAAATAGCGAGACGGGGATGCCAAGCGCGGACTGCACGATGCCGGAGTAAAAGTCAACGTTCGGGTACAGCTTGCGCGACACGAAATATTCGTCTTCCAGTGCCACTTTTTCCAGTGCCATCGCGAGCTTGAACAGCGGATCGTCATGCAGGCCGAGTTCATTCAGCACTTCGTGGCATGTTTCGCGCATGAGTTTCGCGCGCGGGTCGAAATTCTTGTACACGCGGTGGCCGAAACCCATCAGTTTGATGCCGGAATTCTTGTCTTTCACTTTCGCGATGAATTCGGGGATCTTGTCGACCGAGCCGATTTCCTTCAGCATGTTGAGTGCCGCTTCATTGGCGCCGCCGTGGGCCGGCCCCCACAGGCAAGCGATGCCGGCCGCGATACACGCAAACGGGTTGGCGCCGGACGAACCGGCCAGACGCACGGTGGAGGTCGACGCATTCTGCTCGTGGTCGGCATGCAGGATCAGGATGCGGTCAAGCGCGCGCACCAGCACATCATTGATCTTGTACTCTTCGCACGGGGTGGAAAACATCATGCGCATGAAGTTGGCGCTGTACGACAGGTCATTGCGCGGATAGACGAACGGCTGCCCCACCGAATACTTGTAGGACATCGCGACCAGCGTCGGCAGCTTGGCAATCAGGCGAATCGCCGACACTTCGCGGTGGTGTGGATCGTTGATGTCGAGCGAGTCGTGATAGAACGACGACAATGCGCCGACGGTGCCCACCAGTACCGACATCGGATGCGCGTCGCGCCGGAAGCCACGGAAGAAGAATTGCATCTGCTCGTGCACCATCGTGTGGTTGGTCACGGTGGTTACGAATGCCTTCTTCTGCGCTGCAGTCGGCAGTTCGCCGTTCAGTAGCAGGTAGCAAGTTTCGAGGAAATCGCAATTAACCGCCAGTTGATCGATCGGATAGCCTCGGTACAGCAGTTCACCCTTGTCGCCGTCGATATAGGTGATTGCCGAATTGCAGGCAGCCGTCGACATGAAGCCTGGATCATAGGTGAATTTTCCGGTACTGCCGTAGAGCTTGCGGATGTCGATCACATCCGGGCCGACGGTACCTTTGTAAATCGGAAAATCGACTGAGGGAGAACCGTCGGAAAACGATAGCGTGGCTTTGGTGTCAGAGTTGGTCATGGCTCTTCCTTCTAATGAGCGGTGTGTCGATAGATAAAAATGAAAATCAAGAAAAATGGATGCTCAAACGCGCCGCAGCGTCGTCAGGAGTGCTCGGACATGGGGCAAATCGGCCTCGCCATCCAGCTCCTTGCGCGAAAGTAGTAGGCTCATCAGGTCATTATCGGACAGCTCCATCAGGCGCGAAAAGGCGTCGACTTCCTCATCCGTCAACGTCGCTTCATGCGCGTCCAGAAAGCGCGTCAGAATCAAGTCGTTTTCAAGCAAGCCGCGACGCGCGCGCCAGCGCAGGCGCGCGCGCTTTGCCGGATCCGTTTGGTGGGTTACTGCCGTATCTGTCATGGTCTATGTCACGCGCTTTCCGAATTAACACGCGTCAGAAAACGAAAAGCGTATGAGATGAGTATTCGTTAGACTGCGCGCCTCGCCATCAGGTCCTTGATCTTGCCGATGGCTCTGGTCGGATTCAAGCCCTTCGGACATACGTCCACGCAATTCATGATCGTATGACAGCGGAACAGGCGATATGGATCTTCCAGGTCGTCCAGCCGCTCATTGGTCGCTTCGTCGCGGCTATCGGCAATGAAGCGATATGCCTGCAGCAAGCCGGCGGGGCCAACGAACTTGTCCGGATTCCACCAGAACGATGGGCACGAAGTGGAGCAGCAGGCGCACAGAATGCATTCATACAAGCCATCCAGCTCTTCCCGTTCCGCCGGCGTTTGCAGCCGCTCTTTTTCGGGCGGCATCGTGTCGTTGATCAGGAATGGCTTGATCGAATGGTATTGCTTGAAGAACTGCGTCATGTCGACGATCAAATCGCGAATTACCGGCAACCCGGGCAAGGGGCGCAGCACGATGGGCTGTTTCAGCTCGTTCAGATTGGTGGTGCACGCCAGCCCGTTCTTGCCGTTAATGTTCATGGCGTCGGAGCCGCACACGCCTTCGCGGCAGGATCGACGCAGTGCGAGCGAATCGTCAACGTCCGCTTTGATGCGCTGCAAGGCGTCCAGCAACATCCGGTCGGTATCCTGCAACTCCACCGTCAGGTGTTGCATGTAAGGTTTGGCATCCTTGTCCGGATCATAGCGGTAGATTTGAAATTCTAGTGTGCGTGCCATAGTTTTACCCCTTTTGCGGGGTTTCCTTTTTTGCGGGACGGGGTCCGGTGCCGCAGCGCGCCGATTCCCCTGCCCCCACCATCAATTAAGAAAAATGAGCTATCCCGATACAACTAGAACGTGCGTGCTTTCGGCTCGAAGCTTCCCACCGTCAACGGCTCGGTCCGGACCGGCTTGTAGTCGAGCCGGTTGCCTTCGGAGTACCACAGCGTGTGCTTCATCCAGTTCACGTCGTCACGCTTTTCATAGTCGCGATGCGCATGCGCGCCGCGCGATTCCTTGCGCGCGACGGCCGACGAGATGGTTGCTTTTGCCGTCTCCATGAGGTTGGCAAGCTCCAGCGCTTCGACCCGTGCCGTGTTGAAGACCTTGGACTTGTCCTTGAAAGCCACGTGCTTGCAGCGTTCGTCGATTTCCATGATCTTCTGGTAGCCGGCTTGCAGCAATTCGTCGGTGCGGAACACGCCGCAGTATTGCTGCATGGTGCCGCGAATCGCATCGGCAACGTCCTGGACCCGCTCGGAGCCGGTGCTGGTTTCGAGCTTGGCCAGACGCGCCATCGCGAAATCGGCTGCGTCCGCCGGCAGCGGCTTATGGCTCTTCGTCTTCAGGTTGCTGGCAACGATATGATTACCCGCCGCGCGGCCGAACACCACGAGATCGAGCAACGAGTTGGTGCCGAGGCGGTTGGCGCCGTGCACCGACACGCAGGAACATTCGCCGATGGCATACATGCCGCCGACGACCTCGTTCGGATTGCCGTTCTTCGGCGCGACGACCTGACCGTGAATATTGGCCGGAATGCCGCCCATCTGATAATGGAGCGTCGGAACCACCGGGATTGGCTCCTTGGTCGCATCGACATTGGCGAATTTATGGCCGATCTCGAGAATCGAAGGCAGGCGCTTCTGAATCGTCTCGGCGCCGATGTGACGCAAGTCGAGCAGAACATAATCCTTGTTCGGCCCGCAGCCGCGGCCTTCCTTGATTTCCTGGTCCATCGAACGCGACACAAAGTCGCGCGGAGCCAGATCCTTGTACTGCGGCGCGTAGCGCTCCATGAAGCGCTCGCCATTGCTGTTGACCAGGATACCGCCCTCACCGCGCACACCTTCGGTGATCAACACGCCCGCGCCGGCCACACCGGTCGGGTGAAACTGCCAGAATTCCATGTCCTCCAGCGGCAGGCCGGCGCGCGCCGCGATGCCCAGTCCGTCGCCGGTATTGATAAAGGCATTGGTCGACGCCGCGTAAATGCGGCCGGCGCCGCCAGTCGCGAAGATCGTGGTCTTGGCTTCCAGGATCATCGTCTCGCCGGTTTCCATCTCAAGTGCGATCACGCCGACTACGTCGCCGTCGGCGTCGCGAATGATGTCGATCGCCATCCACTCGACGAAGAAATGGGTCTTGGCGCGCACATTGCGCTGATAGAGCGTATGCAGCAACGCGTGACCGGTGCGATCGGCCGCGGCGCAAGCGCGCTGCACCGGCTTCTCGCCAAAGTTGGCGGTATGCCCGCCGAACGGACGCTGATAGATCGTGCCGTCCGGATTGCGGTCGAACGGCATGCCGAAGTGTTCCAGCTCGTACACGACTTGCGGCGCCTCGCGGCACATGAATTCGATCGCATCCTGGTCGCCCAGATAATCGCCGCCCTTGACGGTGTCGAACATGTGCCAGTACCAGCCGTCCTCGGACATGTTGCCGAGCGAGGCGCCGATGCCGCCCTGTGCGGCCACCGTGTGCGAACGGGTCGGAAATACCTTGGACAGGACCGCGACGTTCAGACCGGCCTCGGCCAGCTGCAGCGAAGCGCGCATGCCGGAACCGCCGGCGCCGATGATCACCGCATCAAAGCGGCGGGTAGGAATGGAAGACTTGATAGCTGCCACGATTAGGCTCTCCAGATAATTTGCGCCGCCCAGCCGGCACAGCCGACCAACCAGACGATAACGGCGCCATGCAAGCTCAGGCGCAATCCGGCCGGGTTGGCGTAGTCCATCAGGATTTCGCGCATGCCGACCCAGGCGTGATAGAACA
>DHXL01000138.1:10352-11148 GCA_002415335.1 Oxalobacteraceae bacterium UBA5157 | reverse complement strand
ACGGTGTAGAGCGCCATCACAATCGCGGTCAACCGCTGTGCCAGCCAATCCTTTAAACCGTAATGCGCGCCGACCACGAGGCGGTGCGTTCCGACATTATTGTTTGCCATTTAGAGGACTCCGAACAATTTCAAAGCTACCAAAGCCGCCAGCGGCACGCTGATCGCAAACACCAGGACTGCGGATTTGCGTGCGGGATCTTTATCAAGGCCGATATGAAGGTCGGCGAGCAGATGACGGATGCCGGCGCAGAAGTGGTGCAGATAGAGCCAGGCGAGCATCAGGATCACTAATTTGACGAACCAGCCGGAAGTGAATCCCTTCAGGTATTCAAACGAAATTTCGGACGACAGACTCTTGTCTAATAAAAACAAGATAAAAGGCAACATCAAGACCAGCACGAACCCGCCAAAGCGGTGCCCCCCTGAAACCAGGCTCGCCATCGGCCATCGGTAGCGGTGCAAATCCGTCAGTTTATTAATATTGCGGAATTCCGGCCTATTCTTTTTCAGTGCTTCCGACATTCGAGACCCCCTCAAGCAAGTAATCCTGCAATTTTCGCCGATTTTGTGCAGCACACCAATAGTTATTTATGCGGCGAACAACATATCCGATCATCATGTAGCGAACAGCCCGCATCTCCGTGGCATCCGCCCATGGCTTAGCTCAGCTCGTTCTGATAGTGATGACGATCGGTCCGATACAGCCCGCGCCGCACTTCCACCGGCTTGTTCCCGTAGGTATAGGACACGCGCTCCACGCTCAACAACGGCGCCCCGCGCGCCACCGACAGCAA
>DHXL01000138.1:9757-10292 GCA_002415335.1 Oxalobacteraceae bacterium UBA5157 | reverse complement strand
CGCGCTCCACGCTCAACAACGGAGCGCCGCGCGCCACCGATAGCAATTCTGCGCTTTCGTCGTCGGCGCTTACCGCACGAATCTGTTCCGCGGCGTGAATCATGTGAGTAGAAAATTCAGATTCGAACAACCCGTACATCGGCCCTTTGTATTCGATCAGGCGCTCGGCGGTCAGTCCCTTGAATATCGCGCCCGGCAGCCACAGCTCTTCGAGAATCGTGGGCGTGCCGTCGAATGATTGCACGCGCTTGATGAAGATCACCGAGTCGCCCGCCTTGATATCCAGCAGGCGCGCCACTTCGGCCGGTGCGCGCAGGCGCTTGACTTCGATAATCCGGTTGGCGGGATAGTGCGCTTCGCCGCCATCCGGCATCAGTCGCAGGAAGCGGAACTGGGCGCGCGCCTCGTGATGGGTCGCGACGAACGTGCCCTTGCCTTGCCGTCGCACCACCAGGTTTTCGGCGGATAGCTCGTCGATCGCCTTGCGCACGGTACCTTGACTAACCTTGAATCGGGTCGCGAGTTCGACCTCGCT
>DHXL01000138.1:0-9593 GCA_002415335.1 Oxalobacteraceae bacterium UBA5157 | reverse complement strand
AAAGCCTTGATTTGCTGGTATAGCGGACTGAAGGTCGGCGATGTGCCGGAAGCAGAGGCCCCTGTCCCGGCGCCTGGCGCGCCATGGGCGGTCGAATGGGATGGGACTGAACTCATAAGTTACGATTTCACCACAAAACACCCATTGCCGTCCAGCAAAAAGTTATAACTTATATGTCTTATATAAGATATAAGATCGAGATTGACAGGATAACGCACCAAGCCTACACTCGCGGGCAATGTCGGTTCGGCCACGGCCTGGCGCAAAAGCCGGCGCGCACAGCGATGGTTACGGGCTGACTCGGCGGCCTTTCGACGGTATCATTATAGGCTTCGCGAATTTATTCATAAGCATTGCAGTATCGGTTTCGACATCGTTTTTCTTACCACTTTGGAGATTCATCATGGCTAAAGCCCCTATGCGCGTCGCCGTCACCGGCGCTGCCGGTCAGATCGGCTATTCACTGCTGTTCCGCATCGCTAACGGCGATATGCTAGGCAAAGACCAACCGGTCATTCTGCAATTGCTCGAAATCCCCGATGAGAAAGCGCAAAAAGCACTCAAAGGCGTGATGATGGAAATCGACGATTGCGCATTCCCACTATTGGTCGGCATGACGGCACATAGCGATCCGATGACTGCATTCAAGGATATCGACGTCGCCCTACTGGTCGGCGCCCGTCCACGCGGCCCCGGCATGGAACGCAAAGACCTGCTGGAAGCGAACGCGCAGATCTTCACGGTGCAAGGCAAGGCGCTGGATGCAGTCGCATCGCGCACTGTCAAGGTGCTGGTGGTCGGCAATCCAGCCAACACGAATGCCTACATCGCGATGAAATCGGCACCAAATCTGCCGGCCAAGAACTTCACCGCGATGCTGCGACTCGACCACAACCGCGCGCTGTCGCAAGTTGCGGCCAAGATCGGCAAGCCGGTCGCATCGATCGAAAAACTGTGCGTGTGGGGCAACCACTCGCCTACCATGTATGCCGATTACCGTTTCGCGACCGTTGACGGCCAATCGGTCAAGGCCCTGATCAATGACGACGTATGGAACAAGGACGTGTTCCTGCCGACTGTCGGCAAGCGCGGCGCCGCGATTATCGAAGCGCGCGGCTTGTCGTCCGCGGCATCGGCCGCGAATGCAGCGATCGATCATGTGCGCGACTGGGTACTCGGCACCAATGGCAAATGGACCACGATGGGCATCGCCTCCGATGGTTCATACGGCATTCCTGAAGGCACCATGTTCGGCTTCCCGGTCACCACCGCGAACGGCGAATACACGATGATCAAGGATCTCGACATCGACACCTTTTCGCGAGAGCGCATCAACGTCACGCTCAAGGAACTGATGGAAGAGCGCGAAGGCGTCAAGCATCTGGTAGGCTAACAAGCTCGCGCTGCAGGGGTAAGCGATCGCAACATGCTCGCTGGCCCCTGCAGCGCGATCGAACCCGATTCAACCCGATTCACAGCATCCGCCAAACTAACGCTGCACATGCACCCTTCCGAGGTCTTATTTCAAGGCAGGCAACAACCGGTATATCTTCCGGTCTGCGATCACTATGCCGGCTCCGAAAAGCTGATGCTTAAATCGCTTGTCTTGCAACAAGAGCTTGGCCCCGTTTTTGATATCACCCTCGATTGCGAAGATGGCGCCGGCGCCGGCAACGAAGAAGCGCACGCGCGCCTCGTCGCAGCACTGATTAGCGGCACCGAGAACCACCACGGCCGCGTCGGCGTGCGCGTACACGATGTCGGCAGCGAATTCTTCGAGCAGGATGTCGCGCTCATTTGCAAGACCGCAGCCAAGCATTTGGCCTATTTGGTCATTCCCAAGATCGAGGACGCCGCCGAACTTGTACAAGCGATCACGATCGTTAATCGGCACGCAAAAAAAGGCGGCCGCAGCAATTTGCCGATCCATGTCTTGATCGAAACTCATGGCGCGCTGGCAGCGGTTCATTCGATCGCTGCGATTCCGCAAGTCGAATGCCTGTCGTTCGGCATCATGGATTTCGTCTCCGCGCATTACGGCGCGATTCCCTCCAGCGCCATGCGCACGCCGGGCCAATTCACGCATCCGCTGGTGACGCGCGCCAAGCTCGAAATCTCCGCCGCTTGTCACGCACACGGCAAGGTGCCGTCGCATAACGTGACGACCGAGATCAAGGACACGGCCGTAGTCGCGAACGACGCCACCCGCGCATGCGCCGAATATGGTTACACCCGGATGTGGAGCATCCATCCGGACCAGATCAAGCCCATTCTGAAATCGCTGTCGCCGCGCAACTCCGAAATCAACGAGGCCGCCCAGATTCTGACGGGGGCGCAACAGGCGCAATGGGCGCCGATCATCCACAACGGCCGCCTGCATGATCGGGCCAGTTATCGTTACTATTGGACCTTGCTGCAGCGCGCAAAATCGAGCGGATTACCCTTGCCGGAAACGGCATCCGCACTCTTATAGACGTCAGGCTTCACCGTACCGCACTGCCAACCAATGGAGACATGTTCATGAAAAAATACCTATTCACCCTGGTGATCGCCGCGATGGCGTTCGCCATTTCAAATGCGCAGGCGCATACCGGATCGTCCGCCCCGAAAAAGATCGTCAAGAAAGCCGCGCACCATAAAGCGGCACCGACTGCAAATACCGGCGACGAAAAAGAGCCGGATATCAGCAAGTCGCTGGCCACCGACTTTCACTGCGAACTCGGCAACAACGTGACCATTTACAAGAATGCCGGTGATGACAAGAGTATCGCTCTGCGCTGGCACAAGAAGTTACACGCCCTGGAGCGGGTCGGCACCACGACCGGCGCCATTCGTTTCGAGAACCGCACGCTCGGCCTGGTGTGGATCGGCATCCCGGCCAAGAGCATGCTGCTCGACTCGAACAAGGGACAGCAACTGGCGAATGAGTGCAAGACCGCAGAGCAGATGGTGGCGAAACCTGCCGCGGTGCCAGCGATCGGCTTGATGGCAACGAAGTCCTGAGCTTACGCACGTGCAACACGCTGCGGCGATAGCGCGCTGTCGCCGCGGCCGGCATCAAGCCGCGAAGAAGAATTCATCACGATTATTTGCTCGGTAATTTGCGACGCAATGCACACCCGCTTTGCGCTTGATTTTTATCATTTTGATTTGTCCCTAAGGAGAGGCCATGGCCCGCAATACGCTCAATACGCTCAAGGAATTCAAGATTTCGGATTCCAAGAAAGGCTCGTTCTATTCGCTTCCAGCGCTGGAAAAAAAACTGGGAGTGAACATTTCGCGCCTGCCGATATCGGTCCGCATCGTGCTGGAATCGGTGTTGCGTAACTGCGATGGCAAGAAAGTGACCGAAGAGCACGTCAAGCAATTGGCGAACTGGGCACCGACTGCTGCGCGTACCGACGAGATTCCGTTCGTCGTGTCGCGGGTCGTGTTGCAGGACTTCACGGGCGTGCCGCTGCTGGCGGACTTGGCCGCAATGCGCGGCGTCGCATCCAGGATGGGCAAGGATCCGAAGAATATCGAACCGCTGGTGCCAGTCGATCTGGTGGTCGATCATTCGATCCAGATCGATCACTACCGCGAGAAAAAAGCGCTCGACCTGAACATGAAGCTGGAATTCCAGCGCAACAACGAGCGCTATCAATTCATGAAATGGGGCATGCAGGCATTCGACACGTTCGGCGTGGTGCCTCCCGGCTTCGGCATCGTGCACCAGGTCAACCTGGAATACCTCGCGCGCGGCGTGCATAAGAAAGATGGCGTGTACTATCCCGACACGCTGGTCGGCACCGATTCCCACACCACCATGATCAACGGCATCGGCGTGGTCGGCTGGGGCGTCGGCGGTATCGAAGCAGAAGCCGGCATGCTCGGCCAGCCTGTGTATTTCCTGACGCCGGACGTAGTTGGCGTGAACCTGACCGGACAATTGCGTGAAGGCGTGACCGCAACCGATCTGGTGCTGACCATCACCGAAATGCTGCGCAAGGAAAAAGTCGTCGGCAAATTCGTCGAGTTCTTCGGCGAAGGCACTGCCTCGCTGTCGCTGACCGATCGCGCCACGATCGCCAACATGGCACCGGAATACGGCGCGACCATGGGCTTCTTCCCGGTCGACGAAGCCACCATCGATTACTTCAAGGGCACCGGCCGCAGCAAGGCGGAAATCGATGCCTTCCAGGGCTATTTCAAGGCGCAGAAACTGTTCGGTATTCCGAAATCCGGCGACATCGATTACACCAATGTCGTGGGACTCGATCTGGGCACCGTATCGCCGTCGCTGGCAGGTCCGAAGCGTCCTCAAGATCGTATCGAAATCGGCAACGTCAAAGCTAATTTCGCTGAACTGTTTTCCAAATCGACTGCCGACAACGGCTTCAACAAGAAGGCGGAAGACCTCGACGCGATCTACGTTAACACCGATGGCGTCAAGGTCAGGAACGGCGACGTGCTGATCGCTGCGATCACCTCCTGTACTAACACCTCGAATCCGAGCGTGCTGTTGACCGCCGGTTTGCTGGCCAAGAAGGCCGTCGAAGCCGGCTTGAAAGTATCGCCGCATATCAAGACCTCGCTGGCGCCAGGCTCGCGCGTCGTGACCAAGTATCTGGAAGCGGCGGGCCTGTTGCCGTATCTCGAGAAACTCGGCTTCGGCGTGACCGCTTACGGTTGCACCACCTGCATCGGCAACGCCGGCGACCTGACGCCCGCAATGAACGAAGCGATTGTGAAAAACGATATCGTGGCCTCCGCCGTGCTGTCCGGTAACCGCAATTTCGAAGCACGGATTCATCCGAACATTCGCTCCAACTTCCTGGCGTCGCCACCGCTGGTAGTCGCCTATGCCATCGCGGGCAGCATGAACACGGACTTGATGACACAGCCGCTGGGCAAAGGCAAAGGCAAGGACGGCAAGACGCGCGAAGTGTTCCTCGGTGACATCTGGCCGACCAGCCAGGAAGTCGCCAAGCTGATGAAGTTCGCGATGAACGCGAAGACCTTCAAGGAGAATTACGCCGACGTCAAAGGAGCCCCGGGCAAACTGTGGGAAGGCATCAAGGGCGTGGCTGAAGGTCATGTCTACGATTGGCCGACATCGACCTACATCGCCGAACCGCCGTTCTTCGGCGACTTCACGATGGAGCCGAAAGCGGTTGCCACCGAGATCACGGCCGCGCGCGCGCTGGGCGTGTTCGGCGACTCGATCACGACCGACCACATTTCGCCTGCCGGTTCGATCAAGGAATCGAGCCCGGCCGGCAAGTGGCTGACTGAAAACGGCGTGTCGAAAGCCGATTTCAATTCCTACGGTTCGCGCCGCGGCAATCACGAGATCATGATGCGCGGCACCTTCGCCAACGTCCGTATCAAAAACCTGATGATCCCGGCCAAGCCGGACGGTTCGCGCGTCGAAGGCGGCCTCACGATTCATCAACCGAGCGGCCAGGAAATGTCGATCTACGATGCCGCGATGAAGTACGTCAGCGATGGCGTGCCGACCATGGTATTCGCCGGTGAAGAGTACGGCACCGGTTCATCGCGCGACTGGGCCGCCAAAGGCACCCAACTGCTGGGCGTCAAGGCAGTGTTCGCCCGCTCGTTCGAGCGCATCCACCGTTCCAACCTGGTCGGCATGGGCGTATTACCGCTGCAATTCATTGGCACCGACAGCGTCGACACGCTGGGCATCACCGGCGGTGAAACCTTCGACCTGAAAGGGATCGAGGGCGAAATCAAGCCGCAGCAGCTCGTCACGCTCGTGATCAACCGCGCCAACGGCCAGCAGCAGGATGTCAAAGTCTTGCTGCGCATCGATACGCCGATCGAAGTGGATTACTACAAGCATGGCGGAATTCTCCCGTTCGTACTGCGTCAGCTGTTAGCGGCGTAAGTTCGCGCATCAGTTCACGCACGGCGCATGCGGCCGCGCGTGAACCGGAAGCATTCACGACAGCAGTAAAGAAGCGCCGGCGCCGTCCGGCGTTTTTTTATGTCCGACCACTTCACGACAAACGTCATGTTCCGCGCCGGCGCAAAATGCCCGCCATCATCGTGAAACAGCTGTGCGCCTACGCCATGAAGCCGGCAAATCAGGTATTTGGATTGAGATTCGCCGAATCCTCTACAATACGAGTCCCCGGTTTCACTTCAAGCTCATCTCATGCGTCGTCCATCAAAAAATCTTGCTCCCAAACTTTCCAGCGATAGCCAGCGTCTCGTTTCTTTCGCGCAGGCAATCGTGCTCGCATCGAGCCGCCTGGAAGAGCGGGCATGGGAGCGCGATATGGACGCGCTGCTGCACAAGCTGCTGAAGAACGACCACCAGAATACGATAGACGCCGCACTCGATTTCCTGTTCAAGGCCGAATCCGGCGCCTACGACGCGCTGATGGAATCGGTCGAGTCCGCCAGCGAATCGACTGTCATCGAACATGATGGCGCGCCCCACGATGCGCTGCTGATCGCCCTGCCGATCCTGGCATGGACCCGCTTCACGATCCCCTCCGGCGCGATCGCCGCCGATCAGTTGATGACGCTCTCCGCGCATCTGTACGCGCATGTGCTGGCGCCGGACACCAGACTCGCGATCGCACCGAATCTGTTTTCGATCGATCAATTGCCGCGCAACCACGCGGAGACCTTTGCGATTACCCAGCGCATGGGGCAAGCCGCACTGGCCGCCACCAGCTTGCGGCCCACAACCAATCCGCCGGAGACCGCTCCTTTCCTGGCCGACACCCGTTACCTGCTGGCCGTCGTCACGGCAGCGCAAGGGGCGCCGCTATTTCGCTGGCAGGCTTCGCAGAATCCCACCGATCGCGACGAAGCATTGATCCAGTGGCGCGCACAAGCGACGCCCACGATTGCGCGCCTGCTGCCCGGATGCGGCGTCGAGCTGTTGCTGCCGGAAGCCTATTTCGTCGCCTGCCGCGAAGGTGATCGCCAGATTCGTCCGACGTCGATCCGTGCCGCCGTGCACTATCTGACCCACACGCTGGGCGTCGCGCCGGCTGAACTGCAGGCGAACATCGGCAGCTTCAGCGAAGAATCCTTGTCCGACCGGGTCGATGAGTACCGTATCGGCTTCACGCTGGGCTCGAATCCGGAAGTGGTGTATGGCATTGTGTGGCCGTTGTACGGACAGGAAGACGATGAAGAATTGCGCGGCGGAACGGTGCCGGATACCACGCCGCCAGGAACTGCCGCAGTCGATGGCAAGACACCGCTCGAAGAAATCCTCGCGCTACTGCGAGAGTGCGGCGTGACCGAGATCAAGTATCACAGGGAGCGCTTCGCAATGGAATTTTGCGAGGATTGCGGCGCGCCCTACTACCCTGACCGGGACGCCGAATTGGTGCACGCCGAGATGCCGGAAGATGCAGCGGCCGCACCGGAACATTTTCATTGATCTATTTGGCCTGCCAGTGTTTCCACGGTATGCAAGATCGGCTGCAAGATCGCCTTTCCCAAGCGCGCGCTGCGGGCGCCGCTCCATCCAAACTGCGGCTCTGGCCGGTACGCATTGTCCTTGAACGGCATCTCCAGCGTGAGTGACAGGCACTTGAAGGTATGCCCGATATACTTGGATGCGAGCGTCAACACGTCCTCCTTGTACTTGCTGGCTGGATAGCCTTCTTCAGTCTGAAAATCCGGGCTGGCCAGCTTGAAATCCGCGATGAATTTCCGCTGCTCGGCCATCTGCCGCGCGCTGAATCCTTCCAGCATTTCGCTGCCCGCGACGAACACGTAAGGCAACGCTTCGTCGCCGTGGATATCGAAGAATAAATCGCATCCGACCTCATGAATCTTGTTTTTCACGAGAAATACTTCGGGACTGCTTGCCATCGACGGCGTAGCCCATTCCCGGTTCAGATTGGCGCCTGCCGCATTGGTGCGCAAGTTGCCGCGCACCGAGCCGTCCGGATTCATGTTTGGCACCACATAAAACACTGCGCCGGCCAGCAGGCGCCGCGCAATCTCGTTGCTCGGGTCCAGCAACGCATCCAGCATGCCTTCGACGAACCACTCCGCCATCGGCTCGCCCGGATGCTGGCGCGCGATGACCCAGATCTTCGTGGCTGCCGCCGGGTTGCCTACCACGAGCAGATTCAGGTCGCGTCCATCGAGCGTGTCGCCAAGGTCCTGCATCCGTACCAGCGGCGACTCTTCGACGCGTCCCAGCAGGCGCAAATGGCGTTCCCATGAGTAGGGCTCGAAATAGGCGTAGTAGACGCTATCGCGTTCCGGCGTATGGGTGACCGTCAGTACTTGGCCGTCGTAGCCGGTTGGCACCCGAAACCAGTGTTCGCGATCATAGCTGGCGACCGCTTGATAGTCGTCCCACCCGTCGGGATAAGTCGTCTGCCCGGCGTTCAGGAACCGTATCGTGCACGGTTCGGCGCGCGCACCTTGTAGCCGGAAATAAAACCATTGCGAAAAATCGCTGTGCGAATCCGAGCGAATCCTGAGCTCAATTGCTTGTGGGCTATCGGCGCGCACCACATCGATTGCACCGGCTTCAAATTGTTGGCTGATCTTAATGGGCATAGAGTTCATCATTCCAACCGGGAGCAGAACCGCGGGTAGCGGCTGTCTGCCGGGCGCGTTAGATTCCGCCGCCCCGTCTCCGAATGATACTTGTTTGGTTGTTTGGTCTGGCCGCTATTCTGAGGGTTTTATGCAATTTGGGAAAGCCTCAAATGACATGCGATCTTGCAGCCGCTTCAGTGGGCAGCAAGTCGGCGTGCCTTTGGGGACGTTCTACCCGTATTTTTCTTAACAGCCTCGCAATGCGCTCTGCTATAATCCGCAGCTTGTCGGGGCGTAGCGCAGCCTGGTAGCGTACTTGCATGGGGTGCAAGGGGTCGGAAGTTCGAATCTTCTCGCCCCGACCAGGAAAATCAAGGCGGTTAGTGATAGTAGTCACTAACCGCCGTTTCTTTTTTCGGGATTTGGTGACACTTTTGGTGACACCTTTGCGGAAGTCATAAATCTGGCATCGGCGCTCACTTGACGACCGATCGCGCATTCAAAAAATAGCGTATTTGTCCTTCAGGACAAAGATGCTACTGGTCTCCAACATCCATGGGGTTCCGCATACCATACACGGCTTCAGCTGCATCTCCTAAAGATGCTAGCCGAACCGGATTCTTCTCGCCAGTCGCGCACTCCAAACAACAACCTTGTTAACCGATACCTGTTACCAATTTCGCCGGTCGCATTGGATGCGAAAACAACAACTGCAAAGTGGTATTACAAGGGCCAGTTTCGACCCTGAGCGGACCGTGACGACCAGATGCACCACCGTCCGCTACGCAGCGGAAGCGGCCCTTCGCGCTTGTCTCCCGACCGAGTACAATCGGCCAATTTCCGTCATTCGAGTTATAAAAATAATAACGCGTTGAATGGCGGCTTACCTGTATGAACCGGTCATACACGGCCTTGATTTTCTTATCAGTCATCCTCGTTCTCCAGAGGCAGACGCAGTACCATCAGGGTACCGTGTGATGTATCAGCGATCCTGATATCGCCGCCGAAATAGCGTGCGCGTTCGGCCATGCCCTTGATCTGTCTCTTATACACATCTCCGC
>DHXL01000369.1 GCA_002415335.1 Oxalobacteraceae bacterium UBA5157 | reverse complement strand
TATTCAAGGTGCGTTATTAAGTCGCTTGCCAGCCCCGGCGCGGCAGCTGCGGTCTCGTCACAGAGCGCAACCAGATCGGCGAGCGCCCCGTTGTCACCGAGCCTGTGCGCCAGCGCAGGCAGCGCCCCGACGAGCCGCGTATAAGCTGCGTTATCGCGGGTCCGCAGGATACCAAGATGCGTGGCAAGCGGTTCAATGAGGAGCGTGGACGGATCCATCGATAGCTACTCAGGAACCGAAATACGCCTCGATGAAGCCATCGAGCGCGCGCAGCACGTCGTCATCATCGCTGATCGGTTTAGTCATAGCCAGCTGGCAGGCCGAGTGAGGCCGGATGCCGCCGCTGATCAGGGCACCAGCATGGATCAGCATACGCGTGGAGATCCCCTCCTCGAGTCCGCGACCGCGCAGCGCGCGCGACTTGTGCGCGATGCCGACCAGCTTCGCGGCAGTGTCGTTGCCGGCCCCACTTTCGTGAGCGACAATCTCGGTCTCGATCGCCTCGTTCGGGTAGTGGAAGTCTAGCGCGCCGAACCGTTGTTTGGTCGACTGCTTCAGATCCTTGGTGATGCTTTGGTAGCCCGGGTTATACGAGACGACGAGTTGGAAGTCCGGATGCGCGTGGATCAGTTCGCCGCGTTTGTCCAAAGGCAGAATGCGCCGGTCGTCGGTCAGCGGGTGGATAATCACGGTCGTGTCTTGGCGCGCCTCGACCACCTCGTCGAGATAGCAGATCGCGCCGTAGCGCGCAGCCAGTGTCAGCGGGCCGTCGTGCCAGATGGTGCCGTGCGCGTCCAGCAAGTAGCGCCCAACTAGGTCGGAGGCCGTCATGTCCTCGTTGCACGCCAGCGTGATGAGCGGCCGTTGCAGGCGCCACGCCATGTACTCCATGAAGCGCGTCTTGCCGCAGCCGGTCGGCCCCTTGAAGATCATGGGCATGCGCAGTGCGTATGCGGCCTCGAACAGCTCGACCTCGTTGCTGGCGGGACGATAAAACGGTTCGGTTTCAATCAGGTATTGACGGATTTGTTCGTTCATGGTTTCGCTAGTTCGTCGTGCAGGCTCCGAGCCGGTCTCGGCCCGGAGGGTGGCGCTCAGCGTTGCTTAGCGGTGCGCGGGGGGCTCGTTGGGAATGCCCTCAATCGGGCATTCGGCCGTGCCGGGCGTGGAGCGTGTGATCGACTCGACCATCTTGCGAGTCCCTTCTGGGTCGTTGATCCACTTTCCGTAGAACTCGAAGGGACAGGCAGCGACGCCGTTCGCATCTTCACCGGAATTAATCTTGCCGGTGTAGCCACGGTGCAGCAGTTTGTAGAGGTGGTTATTCGACTGCGAGTTCTTCCGTGCATCGCGGATCAGGCCCATCGACAACTCTGCGTACTGGATGCCCATGTCTTCCTCACCGCATTCTCCGAGTGTGCGGCCATCGAATCCGATGATGGCCGAATGCCCGAAGTACGAGTAGACGCCATCGAAGCCGGCGGCATTCGCCACAGCAACATAGACGTTGTTCATCCACGCCATGGCCTTGGAGACTAAGACCTGCTGCTCCTTGGCCGGATACATATAGCCCTGGCAGCGCACGATCAGTTCGGCGCCGCGCATCGCACAGTCGCGCCAGATTTCAGGGTAGTTGCCGTCGTCACAGATGATCAGACTAATCTTCATTCCCTTTGGTCCGTCCGAGACGTAGGTGCAATCGCCCGGGTACCAGCCTTCGATCGGCACCCACGGCATGATCTTCCGGTACTTCTGGACGATCTCACCCTTGTTGTTCATCAGGATCAGCGTGTTGTATGGCGCTTTTTTCGGATGCTCTTCGTGGCGCTCGCCGGTCAGCGAGAACACACCCCATACGTTTGCCTTGCGGCACGCTGCGGCGAAAATCTCGGTCTCCTCGCCGGGGACCGTCGCCGCTGTATCGTACATTTCTTTCGAGTCATACATAATGCCGTGGGTCGAGTACTCCGGGAAGACCACCAGATCCATGCCGGGCAGGCCCTGTTTCATGCCAACAAGCATGTCGGCAATGTTACGTGCATTGGCGATGACCTCGGCCTTGGTATGCAGCCGCGGCATCTTGTAATTTACGACCGCCACACCGACGCAATCATTGCTGCTGGAAATATCACCATGTCTCATTTCTTTCTCCTGAGTTAACTAAACACCTGACTAGATGGTCAGGAACGAACGAACATCTTCGATATCGAGATTGCTCTTATCGGCCGAGCGGACGATGTGACCGCGGTCAATCACCAGCAGGCGGTCGGCGACTTCAAGTGCGAAACTGAGAACCTGTTCGGACACAAGGATCGCGATGCCAAGCTCCTTGCGCAGGGCGTTCAGTGAACGCGCAATTTCCTTGATGATCGACGGCTGTATGCCTTCGGTCGGTTCGTCGAGGATCAGCACTCGCGGCTTCGATGCCAGAGCGCGCGCAATCGCCAGTTGCTGCTGCTGACCGCCGGACAGGTTGCCACCCTTGCGATCCCTCATCTCAAGCAGGACCGGAAAAAATTCGTAAATGAAGTCTGGAATGTCGGCGTAGCGGCCGGTCTCGAGCCCGGTCAGGATGTTTTCCTCGACAGTCAGCTGCGAAAAAATCATTCGGCCCTGGGGCACGTAGGCGAGGCCTGCCTGGACACGCTCATAGCTGGGCAGGCCGGCAAGCTCTTGGCCGGCAAGCTTGATCGAGCCACGTTTTGTCGGAATCATTCCGATCAGCGACTTCAATAAGGTGCTCTTGCCCATGCCGTTGCGGCCGACGACAGCGATAGCCGCTCCTGGTGCCAGTTCGAATTCGGCATCGTGGATCACATGGCTCTCGCCGTAGTAGACGTTCAGTTTGGAGATACTCAGCATGGGTGCCTCAATGTCCGAGATACACTTCAATAACACGCGGGTCGTTCTGAACCTGGTCAACGCTGCCTTCGGAGAGCAGCCGGCCCTGATGCAGCACGGTAACCTTGTTGGCGATCGATTTGACGAAATCCATGTCATGCTCGATCACCACCAGCGACTTGCCGAGCGCGATGGTCTTGAGCAACTCGGCAGTTTGTTCGCGTTCGCGGGGCGACATTCCGGCGACCGGCTCGTCCAGCAGCAGCAGGTCTGGATCCTGGACCAGCAGCATGCCGATTTCCAGCCACTGTTTTTGGCCATGTGACAGCCTTCCCGACTTGGTGCGTAGATGGTCGGCAAGCATGATCTGCTCGGCGACGCCACCGATGCGCTCTTTGATCTGCGGGGTGCGCTTGAAGAAAATCGATGCCCAGACACCATGCGCTTGCGGGATAGATATCTCGAGGTTCTCGCCGACAGTCAGATCCTCATAGATTGATGGGGTCTGGAACTTGCGGCCAACACCCTGGCGTACGATCTTGAATTCGGGCAGTCGTGTCAGCTCAACATCGCGGAAGCGGATGCTGCCGGAGGTCGGCGTGGTCTTTCCGCAAATCATGTCGAGCAGTGTCGTCTTGCCAGCACCGTTGGGGCCGATGATGACCCGCAACTCCTTTTCGTCGATCGACATCGAGAGATTGTCGACGGCCTTGAAGCCATCGAACGATACCGTCAGGTTTTCAATCGATAAAATCTGAGCGGCGTGTAAGACGCGTTTGGTGGTTGGATTGGCATTCATGGGTGCATCGATGGCGGCGGTGGTCATGGGCGCTTCAGGGTTCAAGCCCTGAGCCGGAGCAGGCGCTGCATCGCGCCGGCCAAGCCGTTGGGCAGAAACGCCACCACGAAAATAAACATTCCGCCGAGGAAAAACAGCCAGCTCTCCGGGAATTGCTCAGACAGGAAGGACTTCATGAAGCCGACTAAGAGGGCGCCGATGATGGCGCCTGGCACCGACAGGCGTCCGCCCACCGCCGCGTAGATCACCATTTCGACTGAAGCGACCACGCCAATCAGACTAGGCGTAATGAGACCGACCTGCAGCGTGAACAGCGCGCCGCCGACCGACGACAGCACTGCGGCGACGGTGAAGACAAAGGCCTTGATCATCGCCGTGTCATAACCCGAAAAGCGCACGCGGTCTTCGCGGTCGCGCACCGCGATCAGGATCTTGCCGAAGCGCGTGTGCAGGAGCCAGGCTGCAGCTGTCATCACGACCAGCAGAAAGCCAACCTCGATAAAATAAATCACACGTTTGCTGGCGTCACCGATGATGTCTAGGCCAAGTAGGGTGTTGAAATCAGTAATGCCGTTGGCGCCGCCAGTTTCGCCCTGCTGCCCGATAATCATCACCGTCAGCGCCAGCGCCAGCGCGATCGTCACGATCGCGAAATAAACTCCGCTGACGCGCTTTTTGAAAATTGCATAGGCGAACGGAAATGCGACGATAATCGGCACCAGCAGGATCGCGGCGACAGTGAACGGAAAGTTGGTGAATGGCTGCCACCACCCCGGCAAGCGGTCGACGCTGCTCCAGACCATGAAGTCGGGTAGATTGGGGGCCGACGCTTCGATCTTCAGGAACATTGCCATCGCATAGCCACCGATGCCAAAAAATATTCCTTGGCCAAGACTGAGAATGCCGCAGTACCCCCAGGCCAGTACGACGCCGACGGCGACAAAGGCAAAGGCGAGGTACTTGCCGACCTCACCGAGCCAGAAGGATCCAAGCGTCAGCGGCAGCACTAGCAGAAGTAGCGCGGCAACGCCCAGATGCGCGGTGCGTTCGACGTTTCTTTCGATATTTTTCATATTCAGCTCCGCACTTTTGAAGAGAACAAACCGTTCGGCCGGAAGTAGAGCACGCCGATGACTAACAGCAGGATTGAGACTTTCGCCATCGATCCGCTCATCAAATATTCGAGCGTTGTCTGTGATTGGGCAATCAAGAACGCCGAAGCAGCCGTTCCAAATAGACTAGCCACACCGCCGAAAACTACAACAATAAAAGAGTCAACAACATACAGTTGTCCAGTGCCAGGATTGGTCGAACCGATCATGGTGAATACCGCTCCAGCGATACCCGCAAGTCCAGATCCAAGCGCAAACGTGAGTGCGTCGACTCGATTGGTGTCAATCCCCACAGCCGATCCCATTGATCGATTCTGAGTAACGGCGCGGGCGCGCAAGCCTAATCGGGTTTTGTAGAGAATGAAGTAAACACCCAATCCGACAAGCAGCGTCAATCCAATGATGAAAATTCGATTCAGCGGTAACTGAATACCAGCCGTGGGTTCCCAGGCACCGCTGAGCCACGAAGTGAGCGGGAGGGACACTTCCTGTGCACCAAAAATTGAGCGATAACTTTGTTGCAGGATTAAGCTCAATCCCCAGGTAGCGAGAAGAGTGTCAAGTGGCCGGTTGTAGAACCATCGAATGAATCCGCGCTCAAGTCCGTAGCCGAATACAAACGTGACACCAAAGGCAAAAAATATTGCGACAAATAAATACCAGTCCATTAATGATGGGAGAAAGTGCAAAAAAAATTGAGCGGTAAGATAAGTGGCATATGCTCCAAGGGCCATCAACTCCCCATGGGCCATATTGATAACGCCCATGAGGCCAAAAACAATTGCAAGGCCAAGGGCCATCAACAACAGGATCGTGAACAGGCTCAGGCCATTAAAGACCTGCATCACAAGAATATCGAAAGACATTGTCGGCGCCACTTTCGAAAAAATGCAAACGATACGGAGTTGTGATATCAACTCCGTATCACGCAAAATAATTGAAGAATCAGAGTTTCGGAAACGGGTTCGGCTCGATGACGCCTGACTCATAGACAATGTCGAACTGCCCATCACTTCTGGCTCTGCCAACACGCACCTTTTTAGCCACATGGTGGTTAGTGGCATGGATGCGAATTTTTCCCTCAGGGGCGTCGAATTCGAGCCCAGATGATGCTGCGATCACCTTGGCAACATCGAAAGATTTGGCTTTCTCGGCAGCAAGTTTCCACAAATAAACTGCGTTGTAAGCACATTCCATTGGATCCCCGACCACCCGATCCTGACCGTACTTCGCTTTGAGAGCCTTTACGAAGCGCTCGTTTTGTGGATTTTTTAGGCTCTCAAAATAGCCCATGCAAGCGTAATAGCCAACGGAATTTTCCTTGCCGATACCGTCGATCTCATTTTCCGAAACGACCGTTGACAGAAGGTTTTGTTTCGTACCATCGAGTCCGGCTGCCTTTAGTTGCTTATAGAACGCAACATTACTTCCGCCAACTACCGTGGAATATATCCAGTCGGGTTTTGCTGCCTTGATTTTGTTAATGATGGATGAGAACTCAGTGTGTCCGAGGGGAGCATATTCTTCCCCTACTACTTTGCCTCCAGCCTTGGCGATTGTGGGTTTTGCTATCTTGTTGCAGGTCCGAGGATAAATGTAATCAGAGCCGACCAGGAAGAACGTCTTTCCCTGCTGTTTCGCCATCCACTCAATGGCAGTAATTACGGACTGAGTCGCTTCCTGTGAGGTATAGATGACCTGCTTGTCTTCCTCTTGACCTTCGTAGTAGGTTGGGTAGTAGAGTAACCCGTGCATTTGGTTCAAGACCGGGAGCACTGCCTTGCGCGAAGCAGAGG
>DHXL01000281.1:12260-12969 GCA_002415335.1 Oxalobacteraceae bacterium UBA5157 | reverse complement strand
AAATCACGCGTTCAGCGCGCAAGGCTGCGATTTGCTCCGTGTTGTAGCCGAGTTGTGCCAGCACTTCTTCGGTGTGTTCGCCCAACAGCGGCGAGCGCGTCACTTCGGTCAGACTGTCGGACATCTTGATCGGATTGCCGACCGTCAGATATTTGCCGCGCTTCGGATGATCGACTTCGACGATGGTTCCCGTATTGCGTAGCGACGGCTCATGCGCGATCTCTTTCATCGAGAGGATCGGGCCGCACGGAATGTCGAACTCGTTGAGGATGTCCATCGCCTCGAACTTGGTCTTGGTCTTGGTCCACTCCTCGATCGTGGCGAAGATTTCCTTGAGCTTGGTCAGGCGCGCCGCCGGCGTCGCATAACCGGGATCGGTGATCCACCCCTCCTGGCCGATCACCTTGCAGATCGCGCCCCAGACCGGCGCCTGCGTGATGAAGTAGATGTAGGCATTGGGGTCGCTCTCCCAGCCCTTGCACTTCAGGATCCATCCCGGCTGGCCGCCGCCGGAGGCGTTGCCGGCACGCGGCACGGCATCGCCGAACTTGCCGTCAGGATATTGCGGATACTCTTTCATCACGCCGGTGCGTTCCAGGCGCTGCTGGTCGCGCAGCTTGACGCGGCACAGATTGAGCACCGAGTCCTGCATCGCAGCCAATACCTTTTGCCCGCGTCCGGTGCTGTTGCGCTGGTAAAGCGCGGCGAC
>DHXL01000281.1:8777-12030 GCA_002415335.1 Oxalobacteraceae bacterium UBA5157 | reverse complement strand
GTGACCAGCGGCGGGCCGTCGTCGAAGCCGGTCGTCGATGCCGCTCCGCCGGCGCATTGCGCGACGTTCTCGTACACCTTGCAGTCCTCGTAGGGCCCGGGGCCGAAGCCCTTGACCGAGGCCACGATCATGCGCGGATTGAGCTCCTGGATGCGCTCCCACGTGAAACCCATGCGGTCCAGCGCACCGGGCGCGAAATTCTCCACCAGCACGTCGCACGTCTTGACCATCGTCTCCAGCACTTCCTTTCCCTTCGGGTTCTTGGTGTCGAGCGTGATCGAGCGCTTGTTGTGGTTCAGCATGGTGAAATAAAGACTGTCCACATCGGGGATGTCGCGCAGTTGCCCGCGCGTGGCGTCGCCTTCGCCGGCACGCTCGACTTTAATCACGTCGGCGCCCATCCAGGCCAGAAGCTGGGTGCAGGTCGGCCCCGACTGCACGTGGGTGAAATCGAGGATGCGAACCCCGTCTAATGCTTTGCTCATGATTCCAGGTCTCCATTGCGATCATTAAACTTGATTCCCGAAGCAGCTTTTTCAACGCTGCCCAGGATATAAAAATTCCACATGCTTCCGGTGGGAAATCTATGTTGCATTACTTGCACATGGTCTGCACCATGACGCCTCATCCTATTTCTTCGTCGCGCCGCTTTTCGGGTTCAGCGTGGTCAGGCGGCCGCTCTCGGTGCCCGCCGCTTCGTCGATGACCGCGTTGATGAGCGCCGGCTTGCCCGATGCGATGGCTTCGGTCAGTGCCTTCGTCAGTTCCGCCGGCGTGGCAACGTGATAGCCGATGCCGCCGAATGCTTCGATCATCTTGTCGTAGCGCGCGCCCTTGACGAACGCGGTGACCGGGACATCGTTCTTGACGTTGGGGTTGAGGTTCGCATCGCAGCCTTTGTAGACGCCGTTGTTGTTGAAGACGATGGTGACAATCGGCAGCTGGTAGCGGCAGATGGTTTCCAGTTCCATACCGCTGAAGCCGAACGCGCTGTCGCCTTCGATCGCAACCACCGGCAAGCCGCTGGTGACCGCCGCGCCGATCGCATACCCCATGCCGATGCCCATGATGCCCCAGGTGCCGGAGTCGAAACGCTTGCGCGGCTGGTACTGGTCGATGATGCTGCGGGCGTAATCGAGCGTGTTGGCGCCTTCATTGACGAGGTTGATGTCGGGATGCGTCTTGAGCACATCGCGGATCGCGCGCAGGGCGCTGTGGAAGTTCATCGGCGACGGATTCTGGTCGAGCGTGGCCGCCATCTTCGTCAGGTTCTTGTCCTTGCGCTCCGCTATCGCGCCCGTCCACTCGGCGCTCGGCTTGCTGTGGCCGGCATCGAGGCCTGCCAGCAGCGCCGCCACGCAGGAGCCGATGTCGCCGATAACCGGTGCGGCGATCGCCACGTTGCTGTCGATTTCCGTGGGCGAGATGTCGATCTGGATGAATTGCTTCGGCGCACCCCATGTCTTGCCCTTGCCGTGGGACAGCAGCCAGTTCAGGCGCGCGCCGATCAGCACCACCACGTCGGCTTCCGCCAGTACGTAAGAGCGCGCGGCTGAAGCCGATTGGACATGGGTGTCAGGCAGCAGGCCTTTCGCCATCGACATCGGCAGATAGGGGATGCCGCTTTTTTCGACGAACGCACGAATGTCGGCGTCGGCCTGGGCGTAGGCCGCACCTTTACCGAGAAGAATGAGGGGACGCTTGGCGCCTTTGAGCAGGTCGAGCGCGCGCTTGACCGAGTCCGGAGCAGGAATTTGACGCGGTACCGGGTCGACCACTTTTACCAGCGATTTTTTGCCAAGGGCTGCGTCGAGCGACTGGCCAAGCAATTGCGCCGGCAGGTCCAGATAGACGCCGCCAGGACGGCCGGATACCGCCGCACGGATCGCGCGCGCAATGCCGATGCCGATATCTTCGGCCTTGTTGATACGGTAGGCTGCTTTGGCGTACTGCTTTGCCGCATTCAGCTGATCCATTTCTTCGTAATCACCCTGTTGCAGGTCGACGATTTCGCGCTCGCTCGAGCCGCTGATCAGGATCATCGGGAAACAGTTGGTCGTCGCATTGGCCAGTGCCGTCAGACCGTTCAAAAAGCCAGGTGCCGATACAGTCAGGCAAATCCCCGGCTTTTGGGTCATGTAACCGGCAATGGCGGCTGCATTCCCGGCGTGTTGTTCATGACGAAAGCCAATGAAGCGCATCCCTTCAGCTTGGGCCAGCCGGGCCAGGTCCGTGATCGGAATGCCGACCAGACCGAAGATGGTGTCAATGTCGTTGTGTTTCAGCGCATCGATTACAAGATGAAACCCGTCGGTCAGCGACGGTGATTGCGTGTCGTTTGTCATAATGGAATGCTTTTCTTCGTTTGATTTCGATAAAGGTTGTGCAACGCGGCTCGCAAATGGCGCACAACCCAGCGGCCTCCAACAGCCAATTTCTAGAGATACCCTTCAACATGCGCTTGTACTCATCCCTATTCGAGTGGGCTCATCATACTGACCCGCCTGCGCTTCTATCATTGACCGCGGTCAATTTTCGCCGCATCATGTTTGCCATCTTGGATCACGCCGCTTTATCCTTCGGCTTTCTCTTCTCATGTCGTCTGTCGATCATCATCCCGAACACAATGTCATCCGGGTCCAGCTCCGGCAGAATGTAGTCTTGAAGGGCATGAGCGAACGTGAAATCATGGAGCTCGAGCCGCACCTGACGGTGGTGGACTGCCAGAAGGGCGATTCCCTGCTGCATCAAGGGGTGCATGAGATGGAGCAGTATTTCATTCTCGATGGCATCCTCAAACGGGTGGTAACCAATCAGCAGGCCAAGGAGATGATCCTGCGCTTTACCACCAGCCGCGATATGGAGACCAGCTATGCGGCGTGGCGCTTGAAGACCCCGACCCCCTACAGCATCCTGTGCGTGACCAAGGCCCGCGTCGTGAAGCTGCCCTTGCCGCAGTGGGTCGCGTTCATCGAGGCGCATCCCGCCGTCAAGCAGACCTTCGAGTATGAGGTGATGCGCGAGATGAGCGAGATCATGGCGCATACGATTACCCTGCACCTGCTCGATGCCCCGGGACGCGTGCATCGCTTCCAACGCAAACATGCCGATCTGTTTGATCTCATCCCCAAAAAAGAACTCGCTTCCTATCTCAATATGTCCCCCGAAACCCTTTCTAGATTGAAACGCCAGGGCAAGATTTGAGACGATTTCCAGTAATGCCGCATCGAACGTATTACATAACAACGCGTGA
>DHXL01000281.1:0-8606 GCA_002415335.1 Oxalobacteraceae bacterium UBA5157 | reverse complement strand
TGCAGAGTTCGCACGCGTTACAGCACAGATCTGCTATGACAGGCGATAAGACTCTTCTTTTCTCGGATGGCCAGAACCGCCGCACGCGCGCATCCGGTCCGCCATGATATTGATATTCTTCATATCCGGTATCACACATCGTGAGTGGACATCAACTTCCCCCACAGATATACTGCACTGCAACAAAGTAATTTTAATTGACTAGGAGTGCAACCATGGCCACATCGACGATATCCACCACATCCCGCGACAACAGCAGTCAAGTTACCCCAAAGCGTAAGGGAATTACCCTTTCGTCGGTCTTGGAAATTTTGTTCGCCATCAAGCTCCGCGAATCACTCGACCTAGCGACCTCGGGCGACAAGTCTGACGCGGGCATGACTTGGGGAATGTAACGCACGAAGCACATCGAATTGCGCCATAGACATATGGCGCAATCATTTTTTTCGCGGATATGAATCAGGCATACGAATCAAGCAATTTCTCACCTGATTCGGAAAGTGGCGAGCTGTTCAGATTCTGATTACACAGCCGTTCGCACTCAAATCGCCCGCAACTTTAACAGCCAGACGCATCAGGCAAGCTTCCGCAGCCGCACGCATCCGATCTCTTCTTTCATCGATTTGCTCAACAGTTTTACCAGCGCGTAGACGGTATCGATGTGTGGTGTTCGCGTGTGCGTCATGCGCCCGAGTTCGACCACCGATCCGACCAGCGCATCAATCTCGGCCGGCCGCCCCGCTTCGATATCCTGCAACATCGAGGTCTTGTGTTTGCCGACCTTTTCAGCGCCTGCAATGCGCTTTTCCAGCGTCACTCTGAATGTGATACCGAGCTTGTGGGCGACCGTTTCCGCCTCGCGCATCATGTTCGCAGCGAGTTCACGCGACAGCGGAAACTGACAAATATCGACCAAGGTCGAATGTGCCAGCGCGCTGATCGGATTGAAGGTCAGATTGCCCCACAGTTTGAGCCAAATTTCCGAGCGGATATTTTCCAGCACTGGCGCCTTGAATCCAGCCTGGGCAAAACATTCCGAGACCCGCGTGACACGCTCGCTGATCGATCCATCCAGTTCGCCCACCGGGAAGCGGTCACCTTCGACATGCCTTACCACCCCTGGCGCAACCAGCTCGGAGGCCGGATAGACGACACAACCGACGACCCGATCCGCTGGAATATTTGCACTGATGATCCCGCTCGGATCGACGCTGCAAACGCGACTTCCCTCCAATGCGGCACCGTGCTTATGGAAATACCAATAAGGTATGCCATTCTGCATGGTCACGACCACCGTATCCGGCCCGAGCAGCTTGGGAACATCCTCGGCGACCGACTCAACCTGATTCGCCTTCATCGCCAGGATTACCATATCCTGCGGGCCCGCTTCCTCATAGTTGTTGGTTGCCTTGACGTTGCGTGCAACGTGCTCGGCGCCATCGTGCATGATGAGCTTCATGCCATTCTCGCGAATGGCGTCCAGATTTGCACCGCGCACCATGAAGGTCACATCCTCGCCAGCCAGCGCGAGTTTGACACCCACGTAACCGCCGATCGCGCCGGCGCCAATAATCGCAATCTTCATATCATCTTCCTCTCAGCCTAGCTATTCAAAACGGTTGCTGAGCTTGCCGATACCGGTAATTTCGATATCGATGGTACTGCCCGGCTTCATTGAACCAACACCGACCGAGGTGCCGCATAAAATGATATCGCCTGGCTTTAAACTCATATCCTGTGAAATAAAACTGACCAGCTGTGCAACCGAGAACAGCATGTCGCTGATCGGGTAGTCCTGCCGCAGCTCGCCGTTGAGCGTGGTCTTCACGACCAGGGTGCGCGGATCCAGACCGGTTGCCACCACGGGTCCGAATGGGCAAAACGTATCGAAGCCCTTGGCGCGAACCCATTGTGCAAACGACGGGTCGCGATTCAAAATGTCGGCGACCGTCACATCGTTGGCGCAGGTATAACCAAACACATACTTCATCGCCTCTGATTCCGGCACGCCTTTACACAACTTGCCGATAACAATCCCCAGCTCACCTTCGAACACAACCTTGCCGTCGCACGACGGTTTCTGTATCGTTTCGCCGGGATTGAGATAGGAATTCGGCGCCTTGATAAGATATAAAGGTTCGGCCGGAGTCGCCAGATTCAGCTTCTGCCCAAGCGCGCGAAAGTTGTTCCACATCGCGATGATTTTGCTGGGTTGGGTCGGCATCAGCAGCTTGACATCGCGCAGCGCCAGCACCCGTGCTGTTGGTACAGGAGAGTCGAACATGTCACCCTCGAATACCCGAATCCCGTCGTCCTCGAGGAGGCCGAATTGGATGGCATCAGCATGAAAAAAACGAACCCAGCGTTGTACCATTTGACTACCTTTTTTTAAAAATATCGTTTCCATGGGTCACAGGAATTCCTGTGACCCGGACTTGCACATCGCGTTACAGCACCGAATTCAGCAACCTGCCCATGTCGGCCGGATTGCGCGTGACCTTGATTCCGCACGCCTCCATCACTGCCAGCTTTTCCTGGGCCGTGCCCTTGCCGCCGGAAATGATTGCGCCGGCGTGTCCCATCCGCTTTCCTGCAGGTGCGGTGACCCCGGCAATGAATCCGACTACCGGCTTCTTCATGTTGTCCTTGATCCAGCGGGCGCAGGTTTCTTCCGCATCGCCGCCGATCTCGCCCACCATGATCACCGCGTCGGTGTCCGGATCGTCATTGAACAAGCGCAGCACATCGATGTGCTTCAGCCCGCTCACCGGATCGCCGCCAATGCCGACGACCGTCGATTGACCCAGGCCAAATTCGGCCAGTTGACCCGCCGCTTCATACGTCAGCGTGCCGGAACGCGACACCACGCCGATGCGGCCCTTCTTGTGAATGTGGCCGGGCATGATGCCGATCTTGATTTCGTCCGGCGTAATCAGTCCCGGGCAATTCGGTCCGAGCAAAATCGTTTTCGTGCCTTCCATCCGGCGGCGCGTGCGAATCATGTCTCGCACCGGAATGCCTTCCGTGATGCAGATCACCAGATCGAGGCCGGCGTCGACTGCTTCATCGATGGCGGCGGCGGCAAACGGCGGCGGAACGTAGATCACGGAAACTGTCGCGCCGGTCCGTTCCTTCGCTTCTTGCACCGATCCGTAAATCGGAATGCCTTCGAAGTCATCGCCAGCTTTTTTGGGATTCACGCCTGCGACAAAACAGTTCTTGCCGTTCGCATACTCGCGACACATCCGTGTATGGAACTGGCCGGTCTTGCCGGTAATTCCCTGCGTAATAACCTTGGTATCCTTGTTGATCAGAATCGACATCGCTCTATTTCCCCCGTGCGGCACTGACGACTTTTTCGGCCGCCTCTGCCATGTTATCGGCAGCGATAATCGGTAGCCCCGACTCCGCCAGAATTTTCTTGCCGAGGTCTTCGTTGGTGCCCTTCATCCGCACCACCAGCGGTACGTTCAGGTCCACCTGGCGCGCAGCCGCCACCACACCGGCCGCGATCACATCGCACTTCATGATGCCGCCGAAAATATTCACCAGAATCGCCTGCAGATTCGGATTCTTCAACATCAGCTTGAATGCTTCCGTGACCTTTTCGGTCGTCGCGCCGCCGCCGACATCGAGAAAATTCGCAGGCGAGCCGCCATACAGCTTGATGGCATCCATGGTTGCCATCGCCAGGCCGGCGCCGTTCACCAGGCAGCCGATATTGCCGTCCAGGGAAATGTAGGTAAGATCGAATTTCGACGCTTCGATTTCCGCCGGATCTTCTTCATCCAGATCCCGCATCGCGACGATTTCCGGATGACGAAACAGCGCATTCGAATCAAAATTGAATTTAGCATCGAGCGCAATCACGCGATCATCGCCCGTCAGAATCAGCGGATTGATCTCAGCCAGCGACGCATCGCATTCATCGAAAGCTTTATACAGGCTCTGCATGAAGGCACGGGCTTGCGGCACTGATTTTTCCGGAATTCCGATCTTGCGGGCGATGCCCTCCGCCTCGCTGTCTTTCAGGCCGGTGATCGGATCGATAAATACTTTATGGATTTTTTCCGGCGTGTGCTCAGCGACTTCCTCGATGTCCATGCCGCCTTCGCTCGAAGCCATCAGGGCAACGCGCTGACTGCTACGATCCACCACCATACCGACATACAGTTCCTTCTTGATGTCAGCGCCCTCCTCAACCAGCAAACGCTTTACCAAGCGCCCTTCGGGACCGGTCTGATGCGTGACCAGCGTCATGCCCAGAATGTTCGAGGCAAACTCGCGCACTTCGCCGATCGATTTCGCCAGCTTGACGCCACCGCCTTTGCCCCGGCCGCCGGCATGGATCTGTGCTTTGACAACCCAAATTTTGCCGCCCAGTTTTTCCGCCGCCTCGACGGCCTCGTCTGCGGAAAAACACGGAAACCCGCGCGGCGTCGCCACGCCGTACTTGCGCAGTATTTCCTTGCCCTGATATTCATGAATATTCATAATTTCCCTTAAAAAAAGCGATGTCTCCCCATTTGGCCCACACGACAGTTGCGTCACATCCTGAATCGACACACGCAAACAAGCAGCGCGCTATTCGGTATAGCCGCGAATGCATCGCGCAAAGTCTTGGACATGGCCGCCATGGATCGGCAAGGTGTGATGCGGCGGCGCATCGTATTGGGCGCTAGGGTCCGTTGTACGATACGCCGCGTTCCTGCATTGCTAGCGAACCACTGAGGCGCGCATTTGCGTTAACTCAGATAGCCACGCCGGCATTTTGGAGCGGTGCGCCGCTGACGCTCTCCTCCTGTTTCTCATTCCCACTCTCGATAAAGCGTTTGCGCATGGGTGCCAACACAAATTTCGCTGCGACAGCAGCAGCTATCGTGATAACGGCAGCCGCAATGAATACCTGGTCCCAGTTTCCGTGTGCCGATAACACGGATGCCAGCGGAACCAGCAAAGAAGCCGTCCCTTTCGCAGTGTAAAGTGTGCCGGCGTTACCCGCCGCGAACTTGACTCCAAACGTATCAGCACAAATCGCTGGGAAAATTGAGAAGATCTCGCCCCAGAAAAGAAATATCAGTGCTGCGAACGTCATGAAGGCAACCGGCTCATGGCCAAACTTCATGAGTCCGAGCATCGACAACCCTTCACCGAGGAAAACGATGAACATGGTATTCTCGCGGCCGATACGGTCCGAGATAAAGCCGCACAGTGGACGCGTAAAGCCGTTGGCAAGATTATCGATCGACAACGTCATCGTCAAAAGCGGTAATGTAATGAATCCCAACACCGTCATCGGCAGTTTCGCCAGGCCATAATCTTTCGCGATTGGACCGATTTGTGCAGTCGCCATCAAACCGCCCGCCGCAACCGCCACGAACAATAAATAAATCAGCCAGAAGACGGGCGTCTTGATCATTCGACCTGACGTGTAATCGACTTTGGTGGTCACCACCCTTAGTTTTGGCTGTACGCCTGCCGGCGCCTTCGGCCTCACCATGAACATCGCCAGAATAAAAATAAGGGCGCCCTGAAAAAGGCCGAAAAACAGGAACGCATGTTCATATCCAGAAAGACGAATCATGTTTGCGATTGGGATCACGGTGAGTGCCGCTCCGGCACCAAATCCTGCCGCCGTCAAGCCAGCCGCCAAACCACGCTTGTCCGGAAACCATTTGAGCGCGTTGCCAACGCAGGTTCCGTACACGCAACCGGCGCCGATACCGGCGACTACTGCAGCGAAGTAAAGCTCGGGAAGGCTTGTGGCGTATGCGTCGATGACCCATCCGGCCCCGGCGAAGATCGCGCCTACTGCGATGACGGGGCGTGGGCCGAATTTATCGACCAACCAGCCCTCTATCGGAACCAGCCACGTCTCGACCAGGATAAAAATGGAAAAAGACAATTGAATCGCGGCCATACCCCAATGATTCTTGGCCTCGATGGGACTAACGAACAGGGTCCAGGCATATTGGAGGTTCGCCACCAATGCCATACATATAATGCCGAAAACAAGCTGGACCCATCGATTACTCGTTTTTCTGGTGTAGACATCGCTGTCAGTCGCGACTTGACTATGCTGATTCATGAGGTGTGTCTCCTGGATATTTCTGTAAGGTTTATATTCACAATTGGTCGCGTGACCCCTCTTTATTCATTCTGCTAGCGCACTGTTTCCGTCACACCTAAATATTTCATCGCGGATCGATATGGGACGTCGTTACACTGAAATCCAATCGCATCTGACTGATGCAGTCCACTTTACAACTCAGGAGGGCACGCCCGCTTGTCCCGCTACCACGCAATCCAACACTGGGAACAACTTAACGACCCTGCAACTTACTGTGCTTACGCCAACGGCACAGACAAGATTTAGATACTTGCATTGTCATTCGCTTTCAAAACATCGATCGCGTGGGGCATTGTCGGAGAACCGTTCCGCGTTTTCCTTGACGCTGGTTAAGATTCGACATTTGCTAATACTTAACCTTAAGCCGCTTGCTTCAGGAATACTCAGACGCCGATCTCCATGCGCTGAATTTCGGCCCAATCGACTTTTGGCGCGACGCGTGTACCACACGCAATCATTGCATCATAGCAACGCGTCTTCGTGGTCTGGATTGCATTCATCAGGAAATTAACCTCATAGGCTTTCAGCAGATGCGGCTGGCGAGTTTCAAGATAAACTTGTAGGCCGTCCTTCTCTCCACTATTGCGCTGAAGGTCTTGATAAATCTTGGCATCCCAATGCCATCTGAGGCCAAGTTCATAAAATGCGGCGTTATAGGCGCCAAGATGAATTTCATCATCGCCTGCAGAATGTATATCTATTGCGGCATCGCACATAACTGCTCTCCTTCATTTTGTACACGTCACCATTCGGAACATGGTCTGCGCAACGCTGCAGACTTGAGACACATCGTAGAAGCAAGGAACGATAAATAATAGTTAAAGTTTTTAATCATTATCATTACTGATACTGTATAGATGTGATTCGCTCGCAGACGCGTCGCACCAGCCATCGCTGCGAGAGTAAGCAATGAAGTAGACAAACTGTCATTTCAATCAAAGTAATGAGACGCGAAAGTGAATGACCGACGAAGGTGCCGGGCCGACCGAAGTCAGAACAAAGCTTGCACGGCCCGAGATGGCATGCACCCCGGCATTACGTTACATTGCTTGGACGTAGTGTGTGATACCGATACCGCGAACTATGCGACACGATCGATCACAAAGTGATATCGCAAGCTTCCGGAAGCTCAAGCATGATTTTCCCGACATGCGTGCTTGTTTCCATGAGCCCATGAGCCTGTGCCGCCTGCCCCAACGGGAAGGTTCGGTATATCACCGGGTTTATTTTTCTGGATTCGAGCAAAGGCCAAATATATTCTCGCAATTGCGCTGCGATGGCTGCCTTGAATGCAATCGGGCGCGGGCGGAGGGTTGAGCCAGTAATCGTCAGGCGCCGTAGCCGAAACTGTCCCAAAGTGATGGTCGCCTTGCCGCCACCAAGGAGAGCGATAAATACCAGTCGTCCATCGTCGGCCAGGTAGTGAATTTCACGCGGCACGTACTCGCCGCCCACCATATCCAGGATTACCTCGACACCTTTTCCTACGGTGGCCGACTTGACGATTTCGACAAAATCCTCGGTACGATAGTTGATGCCTCGTTCCGCACCGAGCTTCTCGCATGCACGGCATTTGTCCTCTGATCCGGCGGTCGCAAGTACGCGGTGGCCGAGCGCAGTCGCGGTCTGGATTGCGGTGACGCCAATGCCGGACGTACCGCCTTGCACCAGCAGTGTCTCGACGCCAGACAGGTTTACCCGATCGAATACATTACTCCATACGGTGAGAAATGTTTCCGGTCAATAGGATTGCCGTGTGTATCGCTTGGCATGTTTGTTAGAGGGTTCCGCAAATCAGCTTCCAATACGACGGTCGGGGACCATGCGCGGTAAGACCCCACACCAGTAAATGTTCAGTGAAGTTGCATCGCAAACGCCTTCGCAGGCGCCTGTGGATCGTCCGCCATGTAGACACTGTGATCGCCGCCACCATGTCTGCCCCGTCGCCTACCAGCGATGCTGCATTTGTGGTGTCATGCCACCGATAACCACAATCGGCAATGCAATTCCGGATTTCGCTTGCGCAATGATTCCGTGTGAAGTGGTGACTGGATATGTCTTTACTCGTGAAGAATAGAAACCGCCGAATGTAATATAGCTGGCGCCGGCTCACCGTGCCTCGCGCGCAAGATCGAGGCTGCCTTAACATGAGGCGCCGGCCACTTTCGTGGGGCCCACTACGGTACGAACTTGTGCGACCGATGCATCCGTGCCGCCCACGTGTACCCCGTCCGCATCCAGTTCCATGCATAGCTCGACGTAATCGTTGATGATGAACGGACGTCGATAACTTCGGCATAAGGCCGGCAATGATTATGCCTGCTCGCTCCGCAGTTCCGCACTTGCAGTCTTGTGACGATATTGGAGCAGCGCAGCGCCAATTCGGTCATCTGCAGCATCTTGGCCTGGATCGGATCGTCGCTGCAATACACCATCACGTCGAAGCCGTCCTTGACCAGCGTTTCGGCCGCTTTCA
>DHXL01000318.1:8585-8842 GCA_002415335.1 Oxalobacteraceae bacterium UBA5157 | reverse complement strand
GGTTGGACGTCGCATACGCCAATCCCATGCCTTGAATGCCGCGCGCGTCGTAGGCCGGGAACTCCTGGCCCTTGACGCTCATCGACAGGTCCGGATGGCCGTACTTGGCGGTCAGGCGTTTCGAGCCGAGCCCGATTTCCTTGCCGAAGCCTTCGCCTTTGGCCGTGATTTCGGCAAAATAAGTGAGTGCCCTGGCGTCGCCGAAGTGGGCATCGATGCCCAACTGCTCGCGCGTCAGGACACCCATCTCGTACTAG
>DHXL01000318.1:7929-8411 GCA_002415335.1 Oxalobacteraceae bacterium UBA5157 | reverse complement strand
GACACCCATCTCGTACAGTTCCATCACGGCGCCGACCGTGGCGCCAAACGAGATCGGGTCCATGCCGTCCTCGTTGCAAATGAAGTTGGCAAAGGTCAGGGCTTCCAGATCGTTGACGCCATTCGCCGCTCCCAGCGCCCACGCGGCTTCGTATTCGAGACCTCCGGAGGCACCCCAGTATTCCGGCCGATTCTTCACCGTGAAGTGGCTCTCGTCGATCTTCGAAATGCGGCCACAGGCGATCGTGCAGCCGAAGCAGGCCTGGTTGGTTACCAGGTTGGCCTTGCCATCGGTCTTGCGCGGCTCGCGCATCGCTTCAGCCGATATGTCGCGCGCGCCGTCAAACTGGACATCGCGATGGTTGCGGGTCGGCAGCGCGCCCATTTCATTGATCACGTTCATCAAGACCTGAGTGCCGAACCTCGGCAAGCCCTGGCCGGTCACGGCATTATCGGCCAATACCTTCTTGGCGGCCGCAGTGG
>DHXL01000318.1:0-7725 GCA_002415335.1 Oxalobacteraceae bacterium UBA5157 | reverse complement strand
GCCCATCACGGTGCCGACGCCGGAGCGCCCGGCCGCGCGGTGCAAATCATTGATCACGCCGGCATACAGGCAACCGGTCTCGCCCGCGCGTCCGATCGACGACACGCGGATTTGCGGATCGTGATGGTGCGCCTTGAGCGCCGGCTCGGTGGCCCACACCGATTTGCCCCACAGCCAGGAGGCGTCCAGCAATTCGGCATGATCGTCGGCGATGTGGAGGTACACCGGCTTCGGCGATTTGCCTTCGAAGATGATCATGTCCCATCCGGCCATCTTCAATTCCGCGCCGAAATAGCCGCCCGAATTCGAACACGCGATGGCGCCGGTCAGCGCGCCCTTGGTGATGACGGAATAGCGGCCGCCAGTCGATGCCATGGTCCCGGTCAACGGCCCGGTGGCCCAGATAATCTTGTTTTCCGGCGTCAGCGGATCGACGGCAGGATCGACTTCCTCTACGAAATACTTGGTTGCGAGTCCGCGCTGGCCGACGTAGTCGCGCGCCCATTGCATATTCAGTTTTTCGGATTCGCAGGTGCCGGCGGTCAGGTCGACGCGCAGGATTTTTCCAGTCCATGACATGTCGATTCTCCTTAAGCAGTTTGCTGGTTGCCGAGCTTGTCGGCCCAGTGGCGCATCCGGTCCAGACCGGTCCAGTCGGCATCCACATACGTGATCGCGGCGGTCGGGCAGGCTTCCACGCAGGCAGGTCCGGCCGCGTTGTCGTAGCACAGGTCGCATTTCTGGACCTTGCCGCTGGCTTGCACATAGTTGACGGTGCCGAAAGGGCAGGCGATGGTGCAGACCTTGCAACCAACGCACAGATCCTGATTGACCAGCTTGGCGCCGGACACCTGATCGATCCGGATCGCGTCCACCGGACAGGCGTGCAGGCACCATGCTTCATCGCATTGGGTGCAGGTGTAAGGTACTTTCTTGCCAGTTTGATGGAACTCGAATACCTTGATACGCGATCTGGCCGGGTTGAACATCCCGTAGTTTTCGAAACTGCAGGCCATTTCGCACTGCAGGCAGCCGGTGCACTTTTCGGCATCGATTTGCAAGGACTTTTGCATTCGTCGTCTCCTGATTCAATTCGGCGTCGGACAAATCATCGCGCTTTCTTGAGACGGCGAATGTTGCGGCACTGCGATGACAGAAAAAGCGATCACCGAGACGTTACACCGGCCAGTATCTTGTTGCCGCACGCCGAATAGGGAGTACGGTCAATATTGCCATATCCCCTGACTTTGATTATCAAATACGGCGGCGGATTTAGGGTTTTCACTTCAGTCAGGTTTGATAATTGTCAAACGCGCCCGGCCGGGCCACGGGCGCTCGCCATGGACGGTGGAACAGACAGAATGGGCCGCGACCGGGCCCGCTCAGTATGCAAGGCGCGAGGCGCAGGCGTTTCTATTTCGGGGTCAATTGGGTGCGGATCTCGCCGCCCGGATGGGCCGCACTATGCACGTTCACATAGAGGTTCCCTTCCTGGTAATGCTTGTATTGTTCATCGGTCAGCTGCGTATTGGGTGGAACCATGAACGTATTATCGGCAGATTTTGCCAGCGGTATGATCACCGGGCCGTTGACGCCTTTCGCTCCCGCGTGGATGTGGGAAGCGGTGGCATTCATGCCCTTGACTGTGACTTCGCCCGTCACCGATTTGTCGGCGCCAATCTCAATCGTGCTGTGGCCGGATGCGCGGGTTGATGTGGGTGGGACTTCTTGTGCGCCGGTCAGCGTGGCGCCGGGGATCGCGCCTGTGTCGGTATTTTTCATGCCGGCCATCGAACAGCCGGCGCTTAAAAACAGGGCGGCAGCAGCGGCAATACATAACACCCGGAAGTCTCTTGCTAAGGTTTTCATTTTTCAGTTCTCCTTGCGGTTTGACAGCATTAGACGATGCACGACATATCAGACATCGATCACGACCCGGCTAAACCCATGGATGCTCGCTTGCGCGCTCACTCCATTTCAATTTCTCGGACTCAACTTACTAACTCATTTGATAACCATAATCGAGATAGGTTCTCGTCCGGCCCCGCATTCGCGGATTCCGGTCCGGCTGGTTCACCGCAACCGGCGCATGGTCCGCTCGCGTCGCTCCGCCTCGCTATCGGCTTCATGGTTACAGCGCCGCACGAATTCTATATGGCAGCTGGCAGCCGCCTTGGCGGCATCGGGATCGCGCTTGGCTATCGCATCCAGGATTGCGCGATGCTGCTCCATTAATTGCCCTCCGACCTCGGCGAACGAATCGAGTGCGCTGATGGTTGCGGCGACTTGCTCATGCAGAATCTTGATCAGGCTCGCCGTCAGCTGACTCACCAGGACGTTATGGGCCGCATCGGCAATCGCTTGATGGAATGCGACGTCTGCCTGGACCTGCGCCGCGCGATCCGACGTGCGGTAAGCAGCATCCAGTTGCATGAAGACCGAATTAAGGTGGGCCAGGTCGGCGTCGGTCGCGCGCTGTGCCGCCCAAGCGGCCGCCTGGGCCTCGATCATGGACCGGAACTCAAACAATTCCGGCGCCAGCGACGGATGGTTACCGATGGCGCCAATCCAGGGATCGACGAATCCCGAATGGAAGCTGTCGGTGACGTAGGTCCCGCCGCCTTGCCGGCTGGTCAGCAGCCCGCGCGATTCGAGTTTCTGGATCGCTTCACGCAGCGAGGAGCGCGACACGCCGAACTCTTCGGCGAATTGTCGTTCAGGCGGCAGGCTATCGCCGGCCTTGAGCGACCCCTCCAGAATCCGTGCTTCGATCTGATGCGCGATCTCATCCGAAATCCGTGTCACGACGATCTTTGAAGATGCCATAGCTTGTTGGTCCGACCAATTAAATGAACCTGAATGATAAGCTATTTTGCGCTACGATCAAGAGAACGGCCGTGAAGACCGGTTCCTGTTGACAAATTATAACGCGCGACTTAGACTTTTACGGTTCGTTGGTCCGACCAATTATAACAAAGGAAATTCATGGCGCCGTCACGTCACTATCCCGACAAGCCGCAAGATGTCTACCTGTTCGGTACATGCCTGATCGACTTGTTTCATCCGGAAGCGGGCCTGGATACCGTGGCATTGCTCGAACGCGAAGGGATTGCCGTCCACTTTCCGCCGGATCAAACCTGTTGCGGGCAACCGGCCTACACCAGCGGCTATCCCGAGGATGCGCGCCCGGTCGCGCGGCTGCAGATGCAACTGTTCCCGCAACCCTGGCCGGTGATCGTGCCTTCCGGCTCGTGCGCAGGCATGATCAGGCATGGTTATCCTCTACTGTTTGCCGCTGACCCGGAATACAAGGCACAGGCCGAGGCGCTGGCCGAACGGGTTTTCGAACTCTCGGAATTCCTGGTTCATGTCGCGAAGGTGAACTGGCACGACCAAGGAGCGCCGACCACCGTCGCCGTGCATACTTCCTGCGCCGCGCGACGCGAAATGAACGTGCATCTGACTACTGGCAGCCTGCTGGCGCAACTCGGCAACGTCACCGTGCTCCATCAAGCACGCGAGGTCGAATGCTGCGGCTTTGGTGGCACCTTTTCGCTCAAGCATCCGGATATCTCTTCGGCCATGGCCGCTGAAAAGGTTGAGGCGATTCGCGCCTCCGGGGCCCAGGAATTGATCTCCGCCGACTGCGGCTGCCTGTTCAACATCAACCACACGCTGGCGCACCGCGGCGATCAGTTCCAGGGCAGCCATTTGGCCAGCTTCCTGAAAAACAGGATCGAAGGGAACGAGCCGTGAACGCGCGGGAGCGGATTCTCGCCCGTCTTCGTGCTGCGCCTCAATCGGCCGCGCCATCGCCTCCCGCGCTCGCAGCCTTCTATGCGGCGAGCAGCAAGCTGCCGTGCTTGACGGAGCGCATCGGTGCGTTCAAGAAAAATATCGAGGCCTTCCGCGCCGAAGTCCACCAGACGACAGCCGACGAATGGCCTAGCCTGCTCGCGACATTGTGCCGCGACAAGCAACTCGGCAATCTCCTGTACGCGCCCGGGATGGCGCTGGCCAAGGCGCTGGCCGGCGTCGCCGGCATGCCGCGTCTGGTCGCATTTGAGCAGGAAATAGAAGCATGGAAAGAGGCGCTGTTCGAAGACATCGACGCCTCGCTAAGCCTTGCGCGTGGCGCCATCGCCGAGACCGGCAGTCTGATTATCTGGCCTGGCCCGGACGAGCCGCGCACGCTTTCGCTGGTTCCGGCGGTCCATTTCGTGCTGCTCGATGCACGGCTCATCCATGCCGACCTGTTTTCCGCCATGACGCAGCAAGTCTGGGCGGCCGACATGCCAACCAACGCGCTGCTGGTGTCCGGGCCATCGAAGACGGCCGATATCCAGCAGACGCTGGCTTACGGCGCCCACGGGCCGAAGGAACTAATCGTGCTGTTGATGATGCCGCAGGAGGCGCCATGAGTACGCCGCTCAACTACATCCCGCCAACCGAATTCAAGCGGCGCACCATGGCCGCCATCAGCGACCCGGATTTGCGCGCGAATTTCCGCGGCGCGATGGATTCGCTGATGCTGAAGCGCGCCGCGCAGTTTCCGGAAGCTCAAAGGCTGGAAGAATTACGCAGCGCAGGGGAGTCCATTCGGCAATACAGCCTGGCGCGTCTGCCCGAGCTGTTGGAGCAACTAGAAACCAACCTCCAGAAAAACGGGGTGCAAGTCCATTGGGCAGAAAATGCGCGCGATGCCAACGCGATTTTTCTCGACATCGCGCAGCGCCATCAAGCCAAGCTGCTGATCAAGGGCAAGTCGATGGTCAGTGAGGAAATCGAACTCAATCACAAGATGGCCGAACACGGAATCGACTGCCTGGAGTCGGACATGGGCGAGTATATCGTTCAGCTCGACGGCGGAAAACCCTCGCACATCATCATGCCGGCAATCCACAAGACCAAGGAGCAGATCGCGCGGCTATTCCACGAAAAAATTCCCGGCGTCGATTACACCGACAATGTCGATGCGCTGATCCAGATCGGCCGGCGCGTGATGCGGGAGAAGTTCCGTAGCGCCGACATTGGCGTGTCGGGTGTCAATTTTGCGGTGGCTGAAACCGGGTCGCTATGCCTGGTCGAAAATGAAGGTAACGGCCGCATGTGCACCACCGTGCCGGCGGTCCACATTGCGATCACCGGTATCGAAAAAGTGGTGGAAAAACTGGAACACGTCGTGCCGCTGATCGCGCTCCTGACGCGCTCGGCGACCGGTCAGGCAATCACCACTTACATCAACCTGATCAGCGGCACGCGCCGCGCCGGCGAGCTCGATGGCCCGCGCGAAATGCATCTGATCCTTCTCGATAACGGGCGCACGCAAGCCTACGCCGACGAGCAATTGCGCAAGACCTTGCAGTGCATCCGCTGCGGCGCCTGCATGAATCATTGCCCGGTGTATACGCGGATCGGCGGCCATGCCTACGGCACAACCTATCCGGGCCCGATCGGCCAGATCATCTCGCCGCACCTGCTGGGGATGGAAGCGACGCACGAACTGCCGTTCGCCTCCTCCTTGTGCGGCGCTTGCGGCGAGGTCTGTCCGGTAAAGATTCCCATTCCCGAACTGCTGATGCGACTGCGCAAGGAAGCGGTACACCGGCCGAACAGCACCACGACCCCATTGGCGGGGCAGGGCGCCGGCCGCAATTGGCTGGCCGGGATGGCGTTCTCTGGATGGCGCCTGATCCACGCCAGTCCCGCTCTGTACCGCGGATACGCGTGGTGCGCGACGCGGTTTCGTTCCCTGACGCCGAAGACGCAGCTTGGCTGGACGGTCAGCCGCACGCCGCTGATTCCGGCGCGACGCAGCCTGCGCGAGCAATTGCATGAGCGAAACCTGAAAGAATAGCGCATGCAATCGCGGGCAAACCGCGCGCCGGCAGGAACGCTGCCGTATGCGGGCGACCGCACAGACAGGCCATGCGCAAGTGTCTATCGTTCACAAGCGGTGGCTCGGCAATGTCCTCATCGGGATCGGTGCGAAAAGCGTCGTTGCGTGATGCCGGATGATTTCGCGCGTGGCCCTCGGCAAGTCGAGCAATGCGCAGTCAGGCGAGGCAGACCGCGTCAATTATTTAACGAGGAAATCATGCGTAAACAGAAAACTCTGATGCAGGACGACTATGACCCGAATGCGCTGATGGATACCCTGATCGAGAAACTCGATCTCAAGAACGATGCGGCGCTGGCCCGCGAACTGGAAGTGGCACCACCGGTAATCAGCAAGATTCGGCACCGAACCTTGCGCGTCGGCGCGACGATGCTGATCCGGATGCACGAAGTGAGCGAATTGACCATCAGCGAATTGCGCAATCTGATGGGGGAGCACAAGGAAAAATTCCAGTGAGGTCGCGCTCGACGGTCTCGCTGTCCGGCGGCGTAATCATCGGCACACCGATCGCCGTGTTGCACCGGGTTGATGCCAGGAGGTAGCAATGCTGAAGGGCTTCAGCCGCTCGTGGTGGCAGGGGGTCAAACGCATCGGCAAGGCACAAAAGAAACAAGGCAGGCAACTGGTCAAGGCCCTGCTCGCGCCGCCGCCCAAGAAGCCAGGCGCAACAACTTCCCGCCCCAAGCCAGTGACGTCAAGGCGAGCCATCGCACCCGCCAAGCCGAAGATTGGCGAGACACGACCGCTTGCGGGCAAATGGCTGGCCGGCTACTTTCAGGCGCTTCCTGTCGGCAACCTGCCCGCGCGGCGTCTGTCTTACTGGTTGTATCTGCCTGACCGCGCTTCCATCGCCGGCTTGCCGCTGGTCGTCATGCTGCACGGTTGCGATCAGACTGCGTCCGAGTTTGCCGAGGGAACGCGCATGAACCGGCTGGCAGAACAAAAAGGCTTCGCGGTACTGTATCCGCAACAATCGCTGCGCGAGCATCCGATGCGCTGCTGGCCGTGGTTTGAAAAATCCATCCAGAGCGGCGGCGGCGACGTGCAATTGATCGCCGGTGCCATCGACAAGGTGGTTCGGCATTACGCGATCGACGCGACGCGCGTCTATGTTGCCGGACTGTCGGCCGGTGCGGCGATGGCGCATATTTTGGCGCTCAACTACCCGCACCGGTTCGCGGCTGTCGGGCTCCATTCGAGCCCGGTGTTCGGCGCCGGCCACACGCGCATGGGCGCTCTTGCGGTGATGCAGGGCGGTTCGATCAGGGCGAGCGGCACGGCGATCACGGAAGTGTCCGTGAAATTCGGCGGGTTGCCCCCTATGCCCGCGATCCTGATGCATGGCGAGGCGGACAAAGTGGTGCGTCCGATCAATCAGGCGCAATTGGTGCGGCAGTTCAAAACGCTGAATCGACTCGGTCCCGAACATGCCGCCCCGGTGACTTTCAAACCGGCGAAGGGCGGGAAGAAGAATAGGAGCAACGCCTACCGGATCGAGGATTACTTCGTCGACAGGAAATTGCTGTTGAGGGTGTGCGAGATACTTCAGCTGGAACATGCATGGAGCGGCGGCGATTGCGCGTGGAAATACAACGCATGCATCGGGCCGGACGCGAGCAAGATGATGTGGGATTTCTTTGCGCGTCATCGACGCCGAGATCTCGAAATGCCGTCGGACCATCAACCTGTCGATGCGTAGCGGCGAGCAGCCTGGTGAGCGGTGCGAGACTACTCGAGCTGCCGATACTGTGCGGCACCCGCAGTACGAAGCAATGTCTCGAAATCCTGCGACGATAGCGGCTGCGAAAAGAAATAGCCCTGGGCGT
>DHXL01000238.1:10394-10821 GCA_002415335.1 Oxalobacteraceae bacterium UBA5157 | reverse complement strand
CAAGCCGGCGAAAGCTGCGGCGCAATCGCATCGGCCGCGCCGCCCGCCAGAATGCAGCGCACCGCAGCCGTCCCGCTCAATCGCGCATGCGCGGCGCATGCGCGCTCGATCGCACCGGCCTGGGCCGCGATGCAGCCGCTGACGATCGCGTTGTCGGTATTGTCGGCAAACGGCGCCGCCGGCGCGCGCTGCTCGGCCACTTGCGGCAATTGCGCGGTATTGCGTGCCAGCGATGCCGCCATCAGGCTCAATCCGGGCAAGATCATCCCGCCCAGGAAAGTCCCGTCGGCGCTGACCGCGTCGACCGTGGTTGCAGTGCCGCAGGTCGCGACGATCAGGGCCTGCGCCGGGAACAGCGCGTGCGCGCCGATGGCCGCCGCGAAGCGATCGCAGCCGAGTTGCGCCGGGTCGCGGTAGCCATTGCGCA
>DHXL01000238.1:7873-10194 GCA_002415335.1 Oxalobacteraceae bacterium UBA5157 | reverse complement strand
GCCCGCCACATTCGACAAGATGACCCGTCCGATGCCGGCGCCACGCCACGTATCTGCCAGCTGCAACACATCGGCGCAGGCAACCGACCCGCTGGCGGCCCATTGGCCGAGTGCCGCCGTGGTGCGTGACGATCTGTCGGCCAGCGCCCATTTAATCCGTGTGTTGCCGGCATCGACCAAAAGCAACATCGTCATTCCTTTATCCGCAGCGACACGTCGCCCGCCATCACCGCGATGCGGCCGGCCACGGTATCGAGCAGCAAGCGGCCGCAATCGTCGACACCGAGCGCGGTGCCCGCCTGCACAACACGCTCTCCTTCCAGCACCGTCACCTGCTGACCGGCATAGGCATGCAGCCGGTTCCAGCGCTGCTGGAAAGGCGCGAAGCCGTGCAGCTCGAACGAATCCAGGGCATCCACCAAGCCGCTCAGCAGCGCCGCCATGAGCTGATCCCGATCCAGCGCCTGCGCCGGCAACGCCGCCGCCGGTCGGCCGATGCGCGCTGCAAGCGCATCCGGCATCGCGAGGTTGAGCCCGATACCGATCACCGCCCATACCGCTTCGCCATCGCCATTCCTGGCGAGCGCGGTTTCGATCAGGATGCCGGCCAGCTTGCCGCCATCCTTCAGCACATCGTTGGGCCACTTGAGCCGGCCATCCATCCCGAACCTGGGCAGCACCTCGGCGATCACGACGCCGACCGCCAGCGGCAATCCGACCAGCGCCTGCACCGGCAAGCGAAATTTCCATGCCAGCGAAAAGGTCAGGGTCGCGCCGCGTGCCGAGTGCCACGCGCGACCAGCGCGACCGCGGCCGGCGGTTTGCATCTCGGCTACCTTCAGCTTGGGCCCGCGCAGGCTCACCAGCTCGGCCAGCAAGTCGGCGTTGGTCGAGCCGGTTTCATCGACGACCTCGAGCGCTACCCGCTGCGCGGCCGCGCCGCATAGCGCCGTAATACGTTGCGGGGAAAGTGGTGAGTTCATCCGCGCATTGTAGCGGGATGCCGGGCAATTCGGCACTCTCTTGCGGTGCAAACCGGAACAATGATGACATGGCTACAATTCTCCCCGCTTCGACCATTCTCCCTTAAACTGCGCCCATGCCCAATCCGGAATCGCCATCCCTGACCCTAGTGCAAGGTGAACAACAATTCACCGTCTGCGCCGACGGCCCATGGCAAGTCCACGCACTGGCGCGGCCGGCCGCGATCACGCAGATCAGATCCAGCCTGGATCAGTTGCCGAAGGACGCCGCGCTGCATTGGGACTTGTCGCAAGTCACCGGGCTCGATCATATCGGCGCCCAATTGCTGTGGAACGCGTGGGGCAGGACGCGAACCCCGCAACTGACGGTGGCCCCGGCCTACGAGGATTATTTCAAGCGGCTGGAGGAAGCCGGCCCGCTCGCCTTGCCCGAGCACCAGGACAACCACTGGCTGTCGATGGCGGCAATGAGCGGCGTGCTGCACGACGCGCTTGATCATGTCCGCGGCTTCGTCGCGCTGATCGGCCAGCTGGCGCTCGATACCGGGCGCTTTGCGGCGCGTCCGCAGCGCGGCCCCTGGCAAGAGATTTCGGCCAGCATCTTTCATATCGGCTATCAGGCGCTCGGCATCACCGCGCTGGTGGGATTCTTGATCGGCGTCGTGCTGTCCTATCTCTCGGCGCAGCAATTGCACACCTTCGGCGGCGACGTCTATCTGGTCAACCTGCTGGGCATGAGCATCATCCGCGAACTGGGGCCGCTGCTGGCGGCCGTGCTGGTAGCCGGGCGCTCCGGCTCGTCGATCACCGCGCAACTCGGTGTGATGCGCGTGACCGAAGAACTGGACGCGATGCTGGTAATGGGCCTGCCGCATGGCTTTCGCCTCGTTTTGCCGAAGGTGCTGGCACTGGCGGTGTCGATGCCGCTACTGGTGATCTGGACCGATGCGATGGCGCTGCTGGGAGGGATGGCCGCCGCCAAACTCGAGCTGGGTTTGTCGATGACCTACTTCGTGCACAGCCTGCCGGACGCGGTGCCAATCGCGAATTACTGGATCGGAATCGGCAAGGGCGTGGTGTTCGGCAGCCTGATTGCGCTGGTGGCCTGCCATTTCGGTTTGCGCATCAAGCCGGATACCGAGAGCCTGGGACGCGGCACGACGACGTCGGTGGTCAATGCGATTACGATTGTCATTATTGCGGACGCCGTGTTTGCGATCGTGTTCAACGGCGTGGGATTCTGATGGAGGACCGCACACCGGTCATCCAGATCGACGGGCTGCGCACGCAATTCGGCGAATTCGTCGTGCATCAGGATCTTGACCTGTGCATCGAAGC
>DHXL01000238.1:7373-7516 GCA_002415335.1 Oxalobacteraceae bacterium UBA5157 | reverse complement strand
AACCGCTGGGGCATGCTGTTCCAGCATGGCGCGCTGTTTTCCGCCCTGTCGGTGCTGAACAACGTGGAGCAGCCGATGCGCGAATTGCGCACTTTGCCGGAAGAGTTGATGCGCGATGCGGCATTGCTGAAGCTGCACATGGT
>DHXL01000238.1:0-7150 GCA_002415335.1 Oxalobacteraceae bacterium UBA5157 | reverse complement strand
ATCCGCTCGCTGCACCGGGATATGCGCCTGACGGTCGTGATGGTGACGCATGACCTGGACACGATCTTCGCGCTGTCGACGCAGATCGCGGTACTGGCGGAAAAACATGTGGTCGCGTTTGGATCGCCGAAGGAAGTGCTGGCCGTGCCACATCCGTTTATCGAGGAATTTTTCCTCGGTGCACGCGGCCGGCGCGCGCTCGAGGGCTTGCCGGAGCAGCGACATGGATAAAGGATAGGATGGGAACGCACTATGGAAAATAAGTCACATGCGCTGCTGGCCGGCCTCTTCACGATCATACTGCTGGTCGCGGCCGTGCTCATCGCCCTTTGGTTGAACCGCGACCGGGTGCAATGGGTGCCGTACGAAATGGCGACCAAGCTGTCGGTGCCGGGTCTCAATCCGCAGGCGACGGTCCGCTATCGCGGCCTCGATGTCGGGCGCGTCGATGAAATCACGTTCGACCCGGAAGTGCCGGGCCAGATCCTGATCCACATCAGCATCAAGCCCGACACGCCGATCACGCTGTCGACCTACGGCGTACTCGGGTATCAGGGCGTGACCGGTATCGCGTATGTACAACTGGACGACGACGGTAGCCACCCGATCAAGGTCACCAGCAGCAAGACCCATATCGCGCGCATCCCGATGCGGCCCAGCCTGCTGGATACCTTGCAGACCAAGGGCCTGGCAATCCTGGAGCAGACCGAAGTGCTGACCAAGCGCTTCAATACCTTGCTCGATCCGGCCAATCAAAAGGCGATGATGGCGGCGTTCGACGACGTCAGCAAGGCCGCAAACGAAGTCGAAACCATCCCGCGCAAACTGCAGCCGACGCTCGACAAGCTGCCGGCGCTGGCAGCCGAAGCGCAGTTGACGCTGGCATCGGTTTCCAGGCTGTCAAAGAACGCCAGCGTCTTGACCGGCAACCTCGACGCGCTGACGACGCAACTGCGCGCGCCGGAAGGCCCGGTAGCAAAGTTGTCCGGCACCGCGGAAGAGGTCGGCACGGTGGCCGACAAGATCGAGTTCGAGGCGCTTCCACTGGCGCGTGACGCGCGCGGGACGATGCGCACGCTCAATCGCACGCTCGACAATTTCACCGAGCATCCTCAAAGCATCCTGCTCGGCACGCCCGGCATGGCGCCCGGCCCCGGCGAACCGGGCTTCTCCGCTCCCGCGAAATGAACCCTATGAAAAAACTTCTCTCGCTCTCATTCGCCGCACTAATCGGACTCGGCGCCGGCGTCCTCGGCGGCTGCGCGACCCGTGCCGAGACGGCGACACTGTACGATCTCGGTCCGCTGCGCAGCGCGCCGACCGGAAACGGCGCCCCGGCGGCGTCACTGCCGGCACTCAGCGTCGCCGAAGTCAACGCCCCGGCCTGGCTCGACAGCCCGTTGATGTTCTTTCGCCTGAGCTACGCCAACGACCAGCAGCCGCGCCCGTATGCGAACAGCCGCTGGACCATGGCGCCGGCACAGTTGTTCGGACAACGGCTGAAATCGCGCCTGGCACAGGCGGGCGGCATCGTGCTGCCGGCAGCCGATGGTGCCATCAACGTGCCACTGTTGCGGATCGAGGCCGACGATTTCACGCAGACTTTCGACGCTCCGGCGCACAGCGGCGTGCAGATCACGATGCGCGCCACCGTGTTTAATGGACGCACATTGGCGGCACAAAAGACCTTCGTCAAGCAGGCATCGGCGCCCAGCGCCGATGCGGCCGGCGGCGCGCGCGCACTGGCCGCCGCCAGCGACGCGCTGATCGCCGACATGATTACGTGGCTGGCCGCACTTCCACTACAGAAATAAATGCCCGCGCTGCAGCACGACTCCACGCCGACCGCGTCGGCCTTCGCCCGCATCGGCTTGCTGGCGTACACGCTGTTGATCGTCTATGCCAGCTGGTACCCGTTCACCGGCTGGCAGAGCATCGGGTTATCGGCAAGCGCCTTCCTGTTGGCCCCGCTGCCGCATTACTGGACCTTGTTTGATGTGGCGACCAACGTGGCCGGCTATGTCCCGTTCGGCATTCTGATGGTGTTCGCCCTGTATCCGCGCGTGCGGCGCGGCTGGGCGATCGCATTGACCATCGCATGCGGCGTGTTGCTGACGGGGACCATGGAGGCGGTGCAGACGTTCTTGCCGACCCGGGTCGCGTCGAATCTTGATTTCTTGACGAACGCGGCCGGCGCCGCCATCGGCGCGGCGGCAGGCGCCTTGCTGACCCGCACCTTTCTGGAGCAAAGCCGCTTCCTGATGCTGCGCCGCCATTGGCTGTCGCAGGACGCGGGCCGCGCATTGATCGTGCTGGCCCTTTGGCCCCTAGCGCAAATCTACCCGCAAGGCTACCTGTTCGGTCACGGCCAGATCGCGCCGATCCTGTCCGAGTGGTTTTCGGCATGGCTGGCGACGCCGATCGACCTTGGCGCCACCTTGCGCCATGGCACGGAGCTGTCGATCGGCCAATATTGGCTGTCGGAGACCGTCATTACGGCCTGCGGCCTGACGGGCGCGCTGCTGACCTTGTCATGCGTGCTGCGCGACAGCGCGCCGAAGGTCTTGCTGATGCTGGCGCTGCTGGCCGTGGCAGTGACACTCAAGACGCTGGCCAGCGCGCTGTTGTTTGCGCCGGAAAACGCATTTGCCTGGCTAACGCCGGGCGCCGAAGGCGGCTTGCTGCTGGGGGCAATCCTGCTGGCCGCACTGGCTTTCGCGCCGCAACGGGCGCAGCGCCTGGCGGCAGCGCTGATGCTGATCGTCGGCTTGATCGCGGTCAACGCGGCGCCCTCCAATCCGTATTTCATCGCGACGCTGCAGACCTGGGTCCAGGGCAAGTTTCTCAACTTCAACGGCGCCGCGCAATTCCTGTCGCTACTGTGGCCGTTCGCGACGCTTTGGCTGCTGGCGGTACCGGCCCGGACGTAAGCGGGTATCATTTCACTTTAGCGCATCCGCAGAGTTCACCATGAGCGATCCATATTATTACCAACAACACGTTTTCTTTTGCACCAATCAGCGAAATGACGGCCGCGCGTGCTGCGCCGACCGTGGCGCCGCAGCCGCGCAGCAGCACGCGAAACGCCGCATCAAGGAGATGGACTTGAACGGCGCAGGCAAGATCCGCATCAACTCGGCCGGCTGCCTGGACCGCTGCGACGAGGGTCCGGTGCTGGTGGTGTATCCGCAAGGCACCTGGTACACCTACGTCGACACCCACGACATCGATGAGATCATCGACATGCACCTGGTCGGCGGCAAGATCGTCGAACGCCTCAAGATCTGAACGCGTCCCGATCCCAGCCATGAACGCCCACACCGAAATCTTTTTTCTGACCGGCGCCGCCGGCCAGCTCGAATGCGCGCTCGACCTGCCGGACAGCACGCTGTTTCCGGCAGCGCGAGGCGTGGCCCTGATCGCCCATCCGCATCCGCTGTATGGCGGCAGCATGGGCAACAAGGTCGCACAAACCCTCGCGCGCGCGTTCGTCGCCGTCGGTTATGCCGCCGCGCGCATGAATTTTCGCGGCGTCGGGCAATCGGCCGGCATGCATGACGAAGGCCGCGGCGAGACCGACGACATGGCGCTGCTGTTAGCCCACATGCATCAGCGCTATCCCGAGTTGCCGATTGCGCTGGCCGGCTTCTCGTTTGGCACTTTCGTGCAGGCGCAATTGCAGCAGCGGCTGACCGCACAGGGTACTCCGGCCGAACGGCTGGTGCTGGTCGGCAGCGCCGCCGGCAAGTGGGCGATGCCGGAGGTGCCGGCCAACACGGTCCTAATCCACGGCGAACTGGATGACACGATTCCGCTTAGCGACGTGTTCGACTGGGCGCGCCCGCAAGACTTGCCGGTAATCGTGATTCCGGGCGCCGATCATTTTTTTCACCGCAAGCTGCAACATATCAAGAATTTCGTAGTCGAAATGTGGCGCCAGTGACCGCAGTTAACACGATCGCAGGACTATAATTCCCGACTAACCCGGATTCAACCAAGTTCTGTGGCCACGACGGCACCGGACGCCACCATCACATCCCATGAAAACATTCTTCGCGGCCGTTGCCGCTGCCGTTCTGTCGTTATCCACCGCCTTCGCACAAGGCTTGCCTCCGCCGAACATCGCCGCCAAGTCGTGGCTGCTGCTGGACGTGACCAGCGGCCAGGTGCTGGCCTCGCAGGAGCCCAACCTGCGCATCGAGCCGGCATCGCTGGCCAAGATCATGACCGCTTACCTGACGTTCTCCGCGATCAAGGAAAAGCGGCTTGACCTGAACCAGATGGTCAACGTATCGGTGCACGCCTGGAAAGTCGACCCGGGCAGCTCGAAAATGTTCATCGACCCGGCCACCCCGGTCAAGGTCAACGACTTGTTATACGGCTTGATGGTGCAATCAGGCAATGATGCGGCGGTGGCACTGGCGGAAGCGGTGGCTGGCACCGAAGACGCATTCGTGGTGCTGATGAACCGCGAGGCGGAGCACATGGGCATGAAATCGAGCCACTTCAGCAACGCCCACGGATTGCCCAGCGACGGCAATTATTCAACGGCACAAGATCTGTCGCTGCTGGCAGCACATGAAATCGCCGACTATCCGGAGTTCTACAAGATCGATTCGGTCAAGGAGTACACCTACAACAAGATCAGGCAGCAGAACCGCAACCGATTGCTATGGCTCGACCCGACCGTGGACGGCATGAAGACCGGTCACACGCAAGCCGCGGGTTTTTGCATGATCGCATCGGCCAAGCGGCCAAACGGCAGCGGCGATCGGCGTCTGATCGCGATCGTGCTCGGCACCACGAGCGACCAGGCGCGCACGCAGGAAAGCCAGAAGCTGTTGAATTGGGGCTTCCAGAATTTCGACACCGTCAAGCTGTACGCCAAGGGCCAGGCGATCGCCACGCCGCAAGTCTGGAAGGGTTCGCAGAACCAGGTCAAGATCGGCTTCACGCGCGATATTTTCGTGACGGTGCCCAAAGGCGAAGCCGGCAAGTTGAAGCCGGTGCTGGAACGCAAGGACCCGCTGGTCGCGCCGATCGCGCAACAGAGCCAGGTCGGCACGCTCAAACTGATGACAGCCGACGGCAAGCCGCTGGTCGAATTGCCGGTGCTGGCGCTGGAACAAGTCAATGGAGCCAGCATGTTCGGCCGTGCCTGGGATTCGGTGCGCCTGTGGATCAAGTGAGGTCGGCCGCTATTCTTTCTTTGCATAACCGGCAGCGCGCGAGTGTGCAAGAATTATTCACTCTCATCTGCCTGGAAAGTTGACATGGACGATCCTCTCGTTTATCTGAACGGCGCCATGACGCCGCTGTCCGAAGCCAGGATCCCGGTCCTCGACCGCGGCTTCATCTTCGGCGACGGCGTGTACGAAGTGATCCCGATTTACGGCCGCAAGATGTTCCGTTCCGGGCAGCACATGGCGCGGCTGTTTCGCAGCCTGGCCGCGATCGGTATTCCAAATCCGCATGACAAGGAACAATGGCTGGCGCTGATCGGCCAGGTGGTAGCCGCGTATCCGGCCGACGACCAGCTCGCTTATCTGCAAGTCACGCGCGGCGTCGCCAAGCGCGGACACGCATTTCCCAAGGATATAACGCCGACCGTATTCATCATGACCAGCCAGTTGTCGCTGGCGACGGACGAAGTGCGCGCCAAGGGCGTGGCCTGCGTGTCGATGGAAGACCTGCGCTGGCTGCATTGCGAAATCAAGTCGATTTCGCTGCTTGGCAACGTGCTGGCGGCGCAGAACGCGGCGGAAAACGAGGCGACCGAATCGATCCAGTTCCGCAATGGTTTCCTGACCGAGGCGTCGGCCTCGAACGTGTGGATCGTCAAGGACGGCAAGCTGATGGGACCGCCGAAAGACAACCTGATCCTGGAAGGCATCCGCTACGGCCTGATCGAGGAATTATGCGAAAGCGGCAGCATCCCGATCGAAGCGCGCCGCATCACGCGCGACGAAGTGTTCGCCGCCGACGAGGTGCTGCTATCCTCGGCCACCAAGGAAGTCTTGCCAGTGGTGACGATCGACGGCAAGACCATCGGCAGCGGCCGTCCGGGCCCGGTTTATCACCGGTTATACCAGGCTTATCAAGCCGCCAAGGCGAGCTGACATGGCGCAACCGACCGACAGCCTGATCGAATACCCGAGCGAATTCCCGATCAAGATCATGGGCGCGATGCAGGATGCGTTTGCGCAAACCATGGTCGAACTGGTCGCGCTGCACGATCCCACTTTTCATGCCGGAAAAATGGAAATGCGACCTTCGTCGCAAGGCACGTATCTGGCGCTGACGGTCACCGTCTACGCCACCAGCCGCGAACAGCTCGACAACCTGTATCGCGCACTGAGCGCGCATCCGATGGTCAAGGTGGTGTTGTAGCCAGCTTGCAAACCGGCGTGCGCTGTTTCGCAATCTCGTCGAGCAGCCAGGCGCGGAATGCCTGCACCTGCGGTTTTTGCAGCGCGGCCGGGCTGCAGACCAGGTAATACGACTGCGGGCACGCCACCATGATGTCCGACAGGCACACCAGTTCGCCGGAATCCACATCGTTGACCGCGATCGCGTGGCGCGCCAGCGCGATCCCGTGCCCTTCGACTGCGGCCCGCACCAGCATCGACGAATCCTGAAACACCAGGCCGCCGGTCGGTTCCAGCATATCCAGCCCGGCCGCGCGGAACCACGGCGTCCACGGCTCCAGTTCACAGCGCAACAAGGTGCTGTGCGCGATCTTTTGCGGCGAGCGAGGCAGTTTGCCGCGATTGAAGCGTGGGCTCGCGACCGGATAGTAATAATCATCCATCAATTTCTCGACCGCCAGCCCCGGGTAGTTGCCGTGCCCGAAGCGAATCCCGACGTCGATCGCCTCGCGGTCGAAATCGGCCATGTGGCTGCTCGATTGCAGCACCACCTCCAGATCTGGGTGCTGTTCGATGAAGCGCCCCAGGCGCGGCGACAGCCAGCGCCCGGCGAACGACGGCAACGCGCTCACGGTCAGCCGCTTCTGCCTGGTGCCGGCCTTGATCGCTTCGGCCGCCGCCGCAATATCGTGCAGCGACTTGCGCACCAGCGCGGCGAAGCGCTCGCCGTCCGGCGTAATCGTGATGCGCTTGCCGTGCCGCGCGAACAGCAGCACGCCCAG
>DHXL01000094.1 GCA_002415335.1 Oxalobacteraceae bacterium UBA5157 | reverse complement strand
GTGTTGGCGGTGTACATGCCGCCGCACGAGCCGGACGATGGGCAGGCATGCTGCTCGATGCCGTCGAAGTCTTCTTGCGACATGCGGCCCGCGCTGAACTCCCCGACCGCTTCGAACGCGGACACAATCGTCAGGTCCTTGCCCTTCCAGTGGCCCGGCTTGATCGTGCCGCCGTACACGTAGATGCCCGGCACGTTGGTGCGCGCCAGCGCGATCATGCCGCCCGGCATATTCTTGTCGCAGCCGCCGATCACGACGCAGCCGTCCATCCACTGGCCGTTGACGGCGGTCTCGATGCAGTCTGCAATTACTTCGCGGGAAATCAACGAGTACTTCATGCCTTCCGTTCCCATCGACATGCCGTCGGAAATGGTCGGTGTGCCGAACACCTGCGGATTGGCGCCCGCTTCCTTGATGGTCGCAATGGCGATGTCGGCCAGCTTTTGCAGGCCGGAATTGCAAGGCGTGATGGTCGAGTGCCCGTTTGCGATACCGACCATCGGCTTGTCGAAATCTTCCTTCTGATAACCCAACGCGTAATACATGGAGCGATTCGGGCTGCGGGATACGCCCTGGGTGATGTTTTTCGAGCGGCGATTGAATGCCATGGTGCCTCCTAAGGAATGCCCGCCGGTATTGCGGGGAATGGCCGAGCGTCGAAGGCGATACCCGGATGAGCCCAGCGTACTCCGTCCGCGACAGGTCAAGCATGGAATGCCAGATTGCCTTGCGCAAAGTGTCCTGTCAAATATATCATTTGCACATGATTGATACGAAATGCATATGAATGAAGATTGAATTGCGACAATTGCGGTATTTCGTCGCCGTGGCCGAAGAGATGCACTTCGGCCATGCCGCGCTACGCCTGCACATGACGCAACCGCCGCTGTCGCAAACAATTCAGGCGCTGGAAGCCGCGCTCGGGACTCAATTATTCTCGCGCAGCAAACGCAGCATCGCGTTGACGCCGGCCGGCGCCGCTTTGCTGCCTGCAGCGCAGCGCATGCTGCAGCAGGCCGCCGCTCTGCCGGATATCGCGCGCAGGGCAGCATCCGGTGCTTCCGGACGCCTGTCGCTGGCGTTCGTGTCGACCGCCGACTACAGCGTGCTGCCGCCCTTCCTGCGCGAATTCCGCGAACGGTACCCGCAAGTCGAAATCGATTTGCGCGAAGCGACCAGCGATGTGCAACTCGAAGAATTGGCGCACGGCAGGATCGACGTCGGGCTGCTGATTCCACCTCTGTCGGACAAGGCCAGGATTGAGCTCGACTATGCGGCGGTGCTGTCGGAGCCGCTGATCCTGGCCGCACCCAAGGGCATGACAGCCTTGCGCGGCAAGAATACCGTGGCGCTCAAGACGCTGGCGGACGTGCCGCTCATTATTTTCCCGCGCCGCATCGCGCCGGCCCTTCACGATGCGATCCTCGCCTGCTTCCGCGATGCCGGCCTGACGCCGCGCATCGGCCAGGAGGCGATCCAGATGCAAACCATCGTCGGACTGGTTTCGGCAGGCATGGGCATCGCTCTTGTGCCACAATCTGTGTCAAATTTAAAACGCTCCGGCGTCGAATACAAGGCGCTGACCGGCAAGACTCCGCTGGTTGAAACCGGCCTTGCCTGGCGGCGCGACAATACGTCGCCGGTGCTGCGCGCCTTCCTGGAATTACTGCGAAAGAAAGAATAAATGCTGATCCATCCACATCCAAACCCGATCGCGTTTTCAGTTGGCCCAGTGGACGTCCACTGGTACGGCATCATGTATCTGATTGCGTTTGCGCTATTCCTGCTGCTCGGCAGAGTGCGGATCAAGCAGCCGCACATCGCCGCCGCCGGATGGAAAAAAGAAGACCTCGACGATATGCTGTTCTACGGCGTGCTGGGCGTCATCATTGGTGGCCGGATGGGTGAAGTGCTGTTCTATTACCCGCAGTATCCCCCCGGTTACTTCCTGCATCCGATGAACATCATCGCCGTCTGGAAGGGCGGCATGTCGTTCCACGGCGGCTTTCTGGGCGTGATGATCGCCATGGCGCTGTGGGCGCGCAAGAGTGGACGGAGATTCATGGACGTCATGGATTTCGTCGCGCCGCTGGTGCCGCTTGGCTATGCGATGGGGCGCATCGGCAACTTCATCAATGCGGAATTGCCAGGCCGGATCGCCGATCCATCGCTGCCGTGGGCAATGATGTGGCCGGGAATTGATCATCCGGTGCACCCCTCGCCTCTTTACCAGGCGCTGGTGGACGGCGTGCTGCTATTCATTGTCCTCTGGCTGTATGCACGCAAGGCCCGGCCCATGATGGCGGTCAGCGGCGTGTTCGCGCTCGGATATGGCTGCGCACGATTTTTCACGGAATATTTTCGCGTGCCCGATTATGAAGTTTCATTCGCCGGCATCACGATTTCTGCAGGCCAAATGCTGTCGCTGCCCATGATCGCAGGCGGTCTGGCCCTGTTGTTCTGGGCCTATAGTCGGAGCAGACGCATCGGCTGAACCGCGACCCGTCACAATGAACGCCAATCTTTATAGCCTTTTTCAAGCACGCTTCGGGCCGGACATGGCCGCCTGCTGCATTGAAACCCAGGACGGGCTGCGCTACACGTGGGATGATCTCGAGCGCGCCACCGCGAAGATCGCGAACCTGCTGGCGAGCCTGAAGCTGCAGAAAGATGCGCGCATCGCGGTGCAAGTCGAAAAATCGCCGGAAGCACTGATCCTGTATCTTGCCACGCTGCGCGCCGGCTATGTCTACCTGCCGCTCAATAGCGCCTATCGCGCCGCCGAGGTTGCCTATTTCATCGACGATGCAGAGCCCGCCGTGGTCGTCTGTTCACCGCAAAATTTTGGATGGGTATCGCAAGCCGCTTTCAAGTCAGGCAGCGCGCATGTCTTCACACTCGGCGACGATCGCCGCGGCTCGCTACTGGCGCGCGCCGCGCATCATGCCGACACCTTCGACACCGCGCAGCGCCGGCCGCATGACCTGGCGGCGATCCTGTACACGTCCGGCACGACGGGGCGCAGCAAGGGCGCCATGCTGACACACGACAATCTCGCGTCGAATGCCAAGGTGCTGCACGATTATTGGCAGTGGCAGCCGGGTGACGTGCTGCTGCACGCGCTGCCGCTGTTCCATGTGCATGGTTTGTTCGCCGCAGCGCATGGTGCACTGCTCAATGGCAGCAAGATGATTCTCCTGCCGAAATTCGACAGCGTCGAAGTGCTGCGCCATCTGTCGCGCGCGACGGTGTTCATGGGCGTGCCGACCCATTACGTGCGGCTGCTGGCGGAACCGCGTTTCGATCGCTCGGCTTGCGCGCATATGCGATTGTTCGTCTCCGGCTCGGCGCCGCTTCTGACCGATACCTTCAACGAATTTGCGCAGCGCTCCGGCCATACGATCCTGGAACGCTACGGCATGAGCGAAACGACGATGCTGGCCTCCAACCCGTATCAAGGTCGGCGCAAGGGCGGCACCGTCGGCTTGCCGCTGCCCGGCGTCTCGCTGCGCGTGACGAAGGACGACGGCATGCCCTGCGCAGTCGAGGAAATCGGCGCCATCGAAGTCATGGGTCCGAACGTCTTCCAAGGTTATTGGCGCATGCCGGAAAGGACCGCCGACGAATTTACGCAGGACGGCTACTTCAGGACCGGCGATGTGGGCAAGTTCGACAGCGACGGTTATCTGGCGATCGTCGGCCGCAGCAAGGACTTGATCATCTCGGGCGGCTACAACGTGTATCCGAAAGAAGTCGAGTCGGTGATCGACGCGATCGACGGCGTGGTCGAATCGGCGGTGATCGGCGTGCCGCATCCCGATTTTGGCGAGGCGGTCGCAGCCGTGATCGTTGCCGATCCGAGCGCCGGCTTGTCGCCTTCACACGTGGTCGCGATCCTCAAACAACAGATCGCCAGTTTCAAAGTGCCGAAGCAGGTATTCTTCGTCGAGAGCCTACCTCGCAATACGATGGGCAAAGTGCAGAAAAATCTGTTGCGCGATCAATTCAGGAGCTGAAGCCCTTGTACAGCATGTACGCCGCCAGCAAATACAACACCACCGCGAATATTTTCCGCAGCGTCGTGACCGGCATGCTGTGCGCGGCGCGCGCACCCAGCGGCGCGGTCGTCACGCTCGCCAGCGAAATCACCAGCAAGGCCGGCAAGTAGACGAAGCCGAGCGATCCCGAGGGTAAATCCTGCACGCTCATGCCGAAGTAAACGTTCGATAGTGTTCCCGCGAGTGCAATCGGAAAACCGAGGGCCGCACTGGTGGCCACCGCATTGTGGATTTTCACGTTGCACCAGGTCATGAACGGGACCGACACGAAGCCGCCTCCGGCGCCGACCAGACCGGCCAGCACGCCGATCACGCCGCCGGCCCCGAACATGCCAGGCGCTTGCGGCAAGTCACGCGAGGCGGCCGGTTTTTTATTGATCAGCATTTGCGTCGCCGAAAAAGCGACGAACAGCGCAAAGAAAAACGACAGCGCCGATCCATTCATTTGCTTGCCGATCCACGGCCCGATCCACGACCCTAGCAGAATGCCCGGCGACAGCAGCTTCACGATGTGCCACGATACCGCGCCGCGCAAGTGATGTGCCCTGACCGATGATAGCGACGTGAACATGATGGTGGCGAGCGACGTCGCAATCGCCATGTGCACAATCAACTCCCTGGGAAATTCCTTTGCGGTCAACAGTATCATGAGGAAGGGAACCAGCAACATGCCGCCGCCTACTCCGAGCAAGCCGGCGGCAAATCCGACGATGGCGCCGAGCACCAGCAG
>DHXL01000317.1 GCA_002415335.1 Oxalobacteraceae bacterium UBA5157 | reverse complement strand
TTTACGCATACGGAGGAACGGACGCGACATCGAGTCTGATTTGGCTAGAAATTCGTGTGAATGATGGCTATTCATTCGCACCAGCCCATTTCGAAAATCGGCGCAGTATTCACAGTCCATGGTGGTGCCGATGAGGCGACCCAACAGCGACACAGCAAGCATTGTCGGGACGGCGATCATGGGACTGCGGTCGATTTATATGCCGGGATTTCAATATGCCAAGGCTGGCGTGATGTTGCTCGACCTACAAGATAGCTTTGTTGAACAGATCGAGCTCGACCTTGGCGAGCCCGAACCTGGACGCGACCGAAGCCGGCTGATGCTGGCGCTGGACTCTGTCAATGATCGGTGGAGACGTGGCACCATGAAAATTAGCAGTGCGAAGATTGGAGATGCGCCGCGAGATTGGGGCATGAAGCAGGAGCGTCGCACTCCCGGTTACACGACCGAATGGGACGACATGCCCATCGCCCGGACCTGACTAAATAGGAGTTGGGTTTGATTTCCCGTAGCTTGACGATAGGATGGGACGAACAAATTTTGAAATTTCGCTCTTGTTACATCACCTACTTCCCAAGGGTTGCTGCGAGGTAGTTTATTGGAGCCATTGCGCTCTCAAAGCATAGGAAACATCGTCACCGACAACGCGGGCTGGACTGGAAGTTTTTGCGACTCTTTGGCCAGAAGACCCGCGAGGCTCTTGGCATCCGATGATTTAGTCAGTGGATTGAGCGGGATGATGATTTCCATTTTCTCATCACCATCTTGAAACACCGAATCCATGAGCACCAATGGTTTTTTGTCGGTCAGCGATTCGATTGCCGCCTCAAAGGTGGCACCCTTGAACGACAGTTTTTCGAGCTGGAACACAGCCGGTTTTCGATGCATGCCGGCAAACATCAGGTAGTTGCGCAGGAAGTGGTGGGCGTGAGGCTCATCTTCCGGCAGCCCATCCAGCGAGGCGGGGAGAGATGCGCGTTCATGAAGGAATTTCAGTGTGGCGTAAAGCTGGAGGGCGGCATCTACGACGGCATCGGGTGGCACAAAGCCGTCATGGTCGTTTTCCAGAAATTCGTTGTAAGGGTCAAAGAATCCCATCGTGACAGGCGAGCCGCCTTCATCGGGCGATCCGTCCGCCAAATGTCTTGCCACAATGAGCGTGGCCTGCCGCACGTAGGTGTGCGCCGTGAGAATATAGCCCGTCATCGACTCGGGCACGCCGGACGCTTGCGAGAATGCTTTCAGCATAACTTCAAAGTTTGGTATCGTGCCGAGGTCTTGGACGTATTGGTGTGTGTGGAGAAGAACACCTGCTTGAAATAGGACTTCCAGTCTTTCCCGTCCTTGTAGAAGAACGTCTCTTTGATCATCGCGGTGACTTGGAAGATGTGGTTGCTGTCGAGGCTTGAAATCGGGTCGTCGACGTAGACGATCGCCTGATCCAGTTTTTTCAATTCCCGCAGCTTGGTCAGAAAGAACGAAAAGGCGATGGCCGTCTTCTCGCCCTCGCTCAAATGCTTGGCGGGCTTGCCGTCGCGGCGCACAAGTTGAAAGCGTTCCTGATCACCCACCTTGATCACGGAAATTTGCACGCTTTCGCTGCCAAGCAGTGTTTCGATCCGTTTATTGATCTCTTCGCGGCCGCGTTGCGCTTGACTGATGATGGCTTTGAGGCGGCGGATTTCCTTGTCGAGTTGTTCGGAGCACCAGTTGTATTTCTTTTGGCGGCGGGCAAAGCGCTTCTGATTGGCCTCGAAACCGGGGATGTCAGCTTTTTTGTGGAACTCTTGGGCGTAATGGAGTTTGAGTCGGGTGATCGCGGCAGCTTTTTCGGTCGAGAAGTTGCTCGTCACCTTGTTGTTTTCGCCGATCACCTCGTTCAACGCGTCGGTCGCCGTTGTCACGGAGGTGGTTTTTACCGGATTGATTGCTTGCGGCACTATGACGGCGAACGGTGCTTGTATTTTCTGCCGCAGGTCATCGGCGAGGGTTTGAACCTCAGCGTTGAAAGCCTCAACGGCTGTCTGGGTGTCGCTCTGAGCCGTTGCAAGGCGAGCGCGAAACTGTGCATAGAGTTCGACATCCTTTCGCTGGGCCATCGACAACTTGGCTGATTCGACCTTCGCAAGGAGGGTTTGGACTTCCTGCTTGTGGTTGGCAAGGTCCTTGGAGAAGTGGGCCTTGATGCTGGCCATGCGATGCGCATCCAAATCGCCACCGCAAAACTCGCATGTTGTCTTGTCGTCGTGGAGCGGCAGAGCGGTCTCAACCCAGCTTTCCACTAGCGGGTTCTTGACCAGATGGTCGATTGTGCTGGCAAGGCTCGGCGTCTTAGCAAGAAGGACGGTTGCCTGCGCATGCAAATCATCGATCACGGGAGACAAGACCACCTGGGGCACGGAAGCCAATTGGTCTTGGTCCGAGCTTCGCGCCAACTTCAAGTCGGCATCCCGCGCGTCGGCATTTAGTTCGTAATCTTCAAGGCCAAGTCCAACGGTCAGCAGTTCCTTGTCGAACTGTGTTGCGCCGAAGGCATTGACCAGCGACATCGTGGATTTGATCTGGGCAGAGGCATCGGTCTTTGCCTTGTCCAAGGTTTTCTTGGCATCGTCAGCCGCCTTCTTGGCAGAGGCAGTTTCAGCCATCGAGCGCTTCGCCAATTCCTCGCATTGTTCGATCTCCTTTTGAGCCACCTCGGAATCGGAACCCAACAGCAAGATGGGCTTGAAGGGGGTTCCAGCGAAGTTGAGGTTTTCAGCTACGAAATCGGAGTTGAATACCCGAACGGTCTGCGGGCAGGTTTGATAGTTCGCTTCGGTGACGGTGCCTTGGTCTGTGTCGATGGAAAAGGTGCAAGGCGGAAGCTCAGGATTGGGCTTCTTGGCATCGAGCAGGCCGAAAAGGCGCGAAAGCGTCGTCTTGCCAGAGTAGTTCCAACCGTAGATCAGGTTCTTGACGCCGAATTCGGCAGTGCTCGCTGGCTGCGTGTAGTTGGCGAATACGCCAAGGCCTTTGATTTTTTGTATGCCTTTGAGCACGATTGTTCTCCCATTTGTTCGTATGCTCCATTCTCGCCGGGAGGACGTGGGTTAAGAGGGAAGATCAGATGATCTCAACGAAGATGGACGCAGCAGATGCCCGGATAACGATTAGTAATCGTGATGACACCGTTCCGATTTAGGGGGGGTGGTCAGACCAACGCCCAGTCGATGTCGCGAATGACGAAGCCGAGGGCTTGAATGGCGACTTCCGCGTCTTCTTCAACCGGGATACGCAGGCTTCGCGCGTGTTGTTCATTGCCTTTGCCTCGGACGTGGAGCCTTGCAACGACTTGGGCAAGCCAGCTTGCGCAGGATATGGAATAGGGCTCTTTCGCCACGACGTTCGCAATTTTCCCAAGGTCGTCGGCAAGGATTGAGCGGTCATGGCCTTGTTGGACAAGCCATCGGGATAGGATGACCGTCATGGCGTTTCGGCAGTGGTCGATGACCGAGATTGGTGTTTCCCTAAATGCCGAGTCGAGAACCCTGTTCATGGCCTGTGTAACCGACGGTTTGAATTCGTGGTCGATCTTGGTCGTATCGATCTCGGGAAGGATGCCAAACGCCGTCAATGCCTTCAACGTGACCATAACGCAGCCATTGGCAAGAACTTCGGTTTGAATGATGCGCCAAGCTGAAGCGGCCCGTGGCGATCCAAGTGCGAGCGTCGAGCCCATGCCTTGGTTTGCCATGGAAAGCAGGGGCGTGCATGCCATGTAGCAAAAAAGGGACTTGACGATCCTGCCATCCTTGCCGACTGCGCGCCTCATGGGGTCATCATACGGATGCGCGTTCACCCGCTGGGCGCTGGGTTGGCCTTGTCCATCTGGTGAAAAATACAGCCGTCCACGGCGCGTCCGCGTGACTGCGTCAAATGAGTCTTCGCGAAAGACCCATGCCATTGGCGATTGGAAAATTCCGCTCGGCAAACTGTTCCAGTCTTGATCGCTTTCAATCAGTTTGGCTTGGGTCACATTGGGAGTCGGAACCGCCGGCAGTTCGGGGCCGCCTAGACCTTCATAGATCAGGCCGGATTGGTTATCGATACCGAGATACATGAGCGCTCCAAAACAAAATGCTCGGACTAATTATTGAGTGATTGTCACTCGCAAATAATTCAATCGGAGCACCTGATCATAGGGTCTACATTCGAGGTCCGTTCAGACTTTTACGGTCGTTGACGTTGGGGCGAGAGCTGGAGGAGCGGGCATCAACTCCGCGCGAATTGCCGCCACCTCTGTTTTGGTCTTCGAGCGCCAGCGGATGATTCGATTTTCAACATGCCTAAATTGCCATGGATAAGTCGAGTTCAACTCGATCCATAGACCAATCCGATTTTTTCATATTGACAGTCGGCCTCGACTCGCATACATTTCTTGCAGGCACATATCGATGCCTGCTGCTCACCTTGGCAAACCCTCACGGGACGATGCGCATTCCACCCCCATCCTTGATTCCCCATGTAAGCGAATCTTGGCAGTGAGCACCTGAGATTCGTATACATAAGGAATCTGTCATGCGTAATATCCCCACGTCCGATGAGCTCGTTGAGCGCCTCCGGAAACAAGCCAAGAAAATACAACGCGCTGGCGGCGGCAAGCATAGCGATTTGCTAAATCGCGTTGCAAAAAGCGCCGGCTACGACCATTGGCATCACGTCATCCAGTGCCAAGAGTTGTCCAAGGGCTCCAAAAGCGTTGTGACGCTCAAAAGTGAGTGCAACACGATTAGTAGAGCCGAGATCGATGGCGATGTCCGCGTCGTCCTCACCGGTCCTGAAATCGGAGCTGGTCCGTTCATTCTCTTTTCTTCGGGAATAGGGGATGCCTGGCTGTTGGACCCGGAAGCAAATCTTGCCATGTGCCTCGTCTGGCATTCACAAAAAATCACTCCTGACATTCAAGATGATCCCAAAAGATTGCATATCGGCTGGGATGGCGAATACGAGTTGCTCGGAGATTTCTTTCGAGTGAAGACCAGTCATCCGGATATCGGGGAGCGGGCCATTGCTGGCTACCCTTTGGATGGCCTTCGAGAGATGATCCACCGAGCGCACTCTTTTGAGAAGAAGTTTGACGCCGTGATTGCCCAAACCGACTCGGTTGAGATGACCCAGGACGTCATTGCCCAGATGGCGAAAAAGGGCTGGAGCGAAGCAGAACTGCTGAAAATGAGGGATGACGGATTTCGCTACTCTCCCAGTCGCGATTCCATTATTTCTCCGGTGATGTCCAGCGACGATTTGGACGAAGAGGCCGACGAATAAATTGACGTTGCCGGGCGACGTTAATCACGTAGGCTTTAAAGTCTCCAAAAAGAGGGGCGGCCATTATTCAAAAGATAGACCCACGGCTTTATGGACTTCGCGTTGCGATGCGATGTTTTTATCACCAGTTTTCGGTCCGGCTCAGTCCGCGACTCGTTTGGAATTCGACACGAAGTGGGTTTGCGATAAAGGCGACTCGTAATAGTCCTCATCCAAAAATCGGAGAAGCCGACGCAACTCTGTTCCATTCGTTGGCAATGCCATGCGTCCATCCGGGGCGATCTTTATATCGACTTTGAAAGTTTGCGCGCTGGCAACGATTTGTTCGGCGGTGAAGTTGTCCAAAACACCGGATTGCAGGATGAGTGTGATCTTGCGCCGAACCGCCGCGCTTGCGTTAGCCGCAAATGCTTGCGCATCTTCGGCGGCCAGCATTGGATGATTTGCAAAGGCTTTCACTTCCTCTGCAGTCGCTTCATTGAAGTGCTCGCTGACATCAAAAACGCGGCGCAGGAAATGAAAACTTTGGAACTTTAAGTCCCCAGCTTCCAGAACAGCCAATAACTTCGTGTCGATGGTCAAACCCGCGTCTCTCATCCGCTGAAATGTGTTTCCAGAAAAATAGATTGCAAAATTCTTGGTGGCGATGAGACGGCGACTCTCGAAAAGCTGGATAAGGACACGCTCAGTGCCATCGGCTCCGTGGCCAGTAAAGAGGGCCTTGACGCTATCGAGTGAGTGAATATTCGGATCGAATAGCTCAACAGTGATGGGGTTCTTCACTGCATTGGCCAACCCGTCAACATCGGGGAAATTCTTGATCACTAATAGTTCGCCCTCTTCTGGGCGATATCGACCGTCAAATTCGATGGTTTCAACGATGCCATTCAAAAATGATTTGGATTGCTCGTCGAAGACGGCTGTAATTTCGCCTTGAAGGTCTTGGGTCAGTGGAAACCTGACGATGCGAGCACCCGGATTGTTTGTTAACGCGAACAAATTCATTGATCAACTCCCTTTTTTATTGCTGTTAGCTTCCAGTATTCCATACTCGCTTAACTGGACGACTTGCCCCATGGACAAGACATTGCTGATCTTTCGTCGCGTGATCAGAAGGTAGGTAATGCCGTCCGAGGTTTCCACTTCGTAAAAGTGATACCCAAACATGCCGAGCACTGGATTGACCTGCAATGAATGAGTGCTCCAAAGGACAAACAAGAGCATGGCGCCAGCGACGATCCATGCGCCAAGGTCTGGCGCGGATTGGCCGCGGAATACCAGTGGCAGGGCATAGGCGACAAAAAAGCCGATAACCTCTTTGTCCGCGCTCTTCGCTTTTTTGATGAGCACTGGCAGTCGTTCAAGCTTGGTTTGCGCTGTCTGAATGATCCAAATCGAGCAAGCGCCAAGCAGCACGCATGAAAGTGCGGCAATAACTGCATATTGAATATTGGCGTCACGTGCGGCGTAGATGTAGGCCAGAGAGACAGACAATGGCGCGATTGCCGTCAGCGCCAGCAAAATGCGGATGAGTCGTCCGAGCATGATCTCCCTTATTTGTTATGTTTGCCTCATAGTAGCAATGTGGATGGATGTCGTTCGTGCTTTGGTCAAAGTCCTTGCGAAGCAAAAAAATCAGTGGTCGCGCTCTTCGCCTTTTCATGCGCCTTAAAAAGTCACGCGCTCGTAATGCTGCAGAACAAGTCCGTGAGGCCATTCGTGGTAATAAATAGCAGGCAAAGCCCTCAGGATCAGATAGAACGTGCTTTCTTGCGCTTCGCGGGCTTACCCACGATCTTTGTCATCTCTTCGTGTTCTTCCTGGGACAGGGCCACGTTTGCGATCAGTGCGGCGATATCTTTTCTCTTGTTTTTCTCAGCGATTTGGGCCGCCGTGAGGCCCTCCTTGTTTTTCAACCTGGCATTGGCGATGGTCAGGAGAAGATCAGCAATCTCTTTATCAAACCTCCATTGGGAGCTCACCGCATGCATTAGCGCGGTGCAGCCGTCATTGTCTTGGTGATCGACATTTGAACCATCCAGAAGCGCGGCAACCCTTTCTGGCCAACTGCTTTTGCTTGAATACATGAGAGCGGTTAAGCCGTTCTTGTCTTGCAGTGACAAGTCAGAAATGGGCAAAAGCTGATCAAAGAAGAACTCGTTGTCAGACTCGACGGCCAGCATGAGCGCGGTCTTGCCTTGGGCGTCCTGCAAATTGGGGTTCGACCTTGCCAGAGTCAATGAAAACAACTCGGGAACGTCAGCCTCCACCAGTTTCATCAATACGGTTCGGCCTTCGTTGTCCTGGGCGTTGACGTTTGAATCGGGAAGCAAATGCAGAAACGATAAAATCCGATGGCTGCTTTTATTGAATGACGCGGGCTTGTCGTCGAAGGTTGCAAGAAGAGCTGTTGTCCCCTTCGAATTTGCGACTTTGACATCGCTGGTTTTCGAAAGCAACCGAACTTTTTCCAAGTCGCCCACGCTCGCGGCGATGATGAGCGACGCGTCCTCTTTGCCTCCCATGCGCTGCGCGCCACAAAGCGGCAGTAGCGTCTCAAAGTAGACATTAAGATTGTCGCGAGTCGCCACGTCCAGCATCGAATCCCCGTTGAGGTAAAGCCTGTTTGGGTCGGCTCCGCAATCAATCAGGATGTCGATAAGTTCTTGCGACTGTTTCACTGTCCGGTCCCATTTCCCTTTGTGCCCAATCAGCCGCATTAGCGCGGTGCGGCCCTCTCCATCAACGGCGTCGATTTCGCCACAGGCCCCCGCGACGAGTCGTGCGCAATCGTAAATGGATTTATTATTCCCAACGTTGTATTTGTCAAGATTTAAGGGGTCTACGGCGACCATCAAAGCGGTGAGGCCGTCCTTGTTGCGAGCCGCCAGATCGGAGACTGGCAGCAAGGCCTTGACGTTTTCCAATCGTCTCCGCTTGATCGACCACATGAGCGCGCTGTTGCCATAATATTCCTCCTGAGCGTTCACATCGGAGACTGGCAATAAGAGGTCGAGAATGTCGCGCGTTTCGAGTTGCGCCGCCGCCATCAGCGGCGTTGACCCAGACGAGTCAGCGTGATTTGCCTTGGCGCCGGCATCCAAAAGGGCTCGAACATTGGCGATTTGCTCTGCCTCGACCGCGTGCTCGAGGGCAGCATCTCCGTCTTCGCCCTCAATGTCTGCATGAGGGATCACAATGCCAAGCATTCGGGGATGCGGTGAGATGGCAGCCTCGACCAAGGGTCGTTTGGTCACGAAGTCGGTTGATCCCTTCTCACTTTTTTCTTCGAAGGTTCCTCGCGCGCCTAACGGGGCAAGTCTTTGCACGGACTCCTCGTCGCCCGCCCTGATGGCCTCTACAAGTGACTTCACGAGCGTTTTGGGAGCGGCCTTCTTGCCGCCGCTTGCAAGGGCCGCGTCGGCGATGGCGTCCTTACGCATTTCTCCGAGCACATTTGGGTCGGGAGCTGAGATGCGAGCGAAGTCCATTCCGGTCTCATCGACCCCAACGATCCAGCCGACACTTGCGCCTAGGCGCCACTGATCGGAGTAGGCACACCATTGGTATGAGCCTGATTTCACCAATTCCCTGATCTGCGCCATGGTGATCTTCTCGCCGATGTCTCGGGGCACTTGGATTGGGCCATATTGCTTTTTGGCCGAGACGAACTTCTCGGGATCTTTGCCATGTTCGAGCGCAAGTTTGAAGAGCGGCCCCTTGATGCTGTAGGTGGTGATCGTCATGGCGTCAAATATCTCCAGTGTTGGATTTTTATGGAATCATTGTGACACTTGGAGTCTGGTCGAATCCGCGCGGCCGCGTCGTTGGGCGCCGACGACGAAACATTGTTGGCGCCTATCGCTTGCCGTGGCGAAAGTCCCAAGGCGGGATGGGATCGCGCTCACTCCAAAGCCCTCTTTCTGCTGATCTGGCATTTGCCTCCGCCTCCGCATAGGACTTTCGATCTTCTGGCTGTTGCTCACGCTTATACGCCTTGTAATGCCACGCAAGGCCAAGCTCTATTTGTCGCAACCCGCAACGGCTAGTCTTTCGCCCTCGCACATCGACATCTTTGCCGAATGTGCCGTTCGAAATTGCCGGTGGCAATAGCAATTCGAATTCAGCAGGCAGGCGTTCCTAAAAATGCGTGGGGCGTTCCGCCATATGCGTAATGATCAGGTCATTTGCCGTTGGCCATGAAACGCAAAAAAGTATGCAAAACTGCTATGGTTCAAAGGTGGTTTTGAGTGAATATCCGATCGTCATGGACAACGACGGGCATCATTGGTCAACGGTCGACAAGCTTGCGCACTCGGTGGCCGG
>DHXL01000014.1:13475-14940 GCA_002415335.1 Oxalobacteraceae bacterium UBA5157 | reverse complement strand
GCGCTCTGGCTGGGGCGGATCACCTGCGTGTCGCACGTGCTGTGCGTCGCACTCGGCGTGGTGGTAGTACTCGATCCATGGGCCGTTTTGTGGCCCGGTTTCTGGCTTTCATTCGGCGCGGTCGCGATCATCTTGTATGCATCGGTCGGCCGCACCGTGCATCATTCCGCACTTGCCCTGTCGCGGCGGCAGCGCTGGCTGGCCGAGCTCAAATCGGCCGCTCATACACAGTACGTCGTCACGCTGGGCCTGGTGCCGCTGACCATGCTGCTATTCGGCCAAATGTCGCTGGTCAGTCCGATCGCGAATGCGGTGGCGATCCCGTTGGTCAGTTTCTTCGTAACGCCAATGGCGTTGGCCGGCAGCCTGTTGCCGGCACCGTTGTCGAACTGGCTGCTCGGCGCGGCGAATCTGCTGGTCGAATGGCTAGCGTCTTTTCTAAACTGGCTGAGCGGATTGCCGGCAGCGGTGTGGGTGGCGCCGATCCCCGCTTGGTGGATATTCGGCTTGGCGCTGCTCGGCACGCTGTGGCTGCTGGCGCCGCGCGGCTGGCCGGTGCGCTGGATCGGAATCGCCGGCTGGCTGCCGCTGGTGCTGAACGCGCAAACGCATCCGAAGGAAGGGGAGATGTGGGCCACCGCGTTCGACGTCGGCCAAGGCATGGCCGTGTTGATCGAAACCGCGCACCACCGCCTGTTGTACGACACCGGCCCGGCCTATTCGCCGGAGTCGGACGGCGGCAACCGTGTGATTCTGCCTTATCTCAAGGCGCGTGGCATCGGCGCATTGGACGACGTCGTCATTTCGCACAATGACAGCGATCACTCGGGCGGCGCCTTGTCGATTTTTGAAGAGATTCCGGTCGGCGCAGTCTTTTCATCACTATCATTCGACAGTCCGATCGTGCGAGCGGCACCGGGGCATCGCCGATGCGTGGCGGGCCAACGCTGGGTGTGGGATGGCGTGCAATTCGAAATATTGCAGCCGACCGCGGTCAGCTATGAAAGCAGCAAGTGGAAGCCGAATGCGCGCAGCTGTACGCTGAAAGTGACGCGCGGGGCGCAATCGATTCTGCTGGCCGGTGATATCGAAGCGGTGCAGGAAGCGGAACTGATCGAGAGCAGCGCCTCCAAGTTGCGCGCATCGGTATTGCTGGCGCCGCATCACGGCAGCGGCACGTCGTCGACGCTGCCCTTCCTGCAGGCGGTACGGCCCGAACTTGCGTTGTTTCAAGTCGGTTATCGCAACCGCTATCATCACCCGAAGCCGGAAGTCTACGCGCGCTACGGCGCACTGGGCATCAAGCGCCTGCGCAGCGACGAGTCCGGCGCCATCAGTCTCGCATTCGGCCGCTCGATCGCGGTCAGCGAGTATCGGCGCGACCATGGCCGCTATTGGTATCAGCAATAGGTTAGGCGAGCGGCTCCAGAACGACCTGCCGCCGATCAGCGTTGATGGTTTACAC
>DHXL01000014.1:11528-13311 GCA_002415335.1 Oxalobacteraceae bacterium UBA5157 | reverse complement strand
ATTTCATTCCACCGCATGCGGGGCCGCCGCGCGGACGGACGGCTCCAGAAAACATGATAAAACCGATACTCCATTTTGCGCACGCCAACAGCTTCCCCGCGGGGACCTACCGCGTTTTTTTCGAGCATTTGCGGCAGCACTACGAAGTGCAGGCGCTGGCGCTGCATGCACATAACCCGCAGTACCCGGTGCGCGACGGATGGCAGGAATTGGCGCTCGAACTGATCGACGAACTGATAGCGCGCTATGATCGCCCAGTGATTCTGGCCGGGCACTCGATGGGCGGCATTCTTAGCCTGATGGTGGCGAAGGCACGCCCGGATCTGGTGCGCTGCGTGGTCTTGCTGGATGCGCCGCTGGTGGCCGGCTGGCGCGCGGCCTTGCTGGGGATCGCGAAGGCGGTCGGCGCAGACGACAAATTCTCGCCTGCGCGATTCTCCCGGCGGCGCCGAAAACTGTGGCCCGATGCGGAGGCCGCCTATCAACACTACGCGGCGAAAGACATGTTCGCCGTTTGGGCGCCGGAAGTGCTGCGCGACTATCTGGAGCATGGGTTGCTGCCCCATTCAGAGGGCGTCAGTTTGCGCTTTACGCGCGAAACCGAAACCGCGGTCTATCGTTCGCTGCCGCATCACCTCGGCGCGCTGGTGCGGCGTTCCTTTCCGACTCCGGTGGGTTTTGTCGGCGGCGCCGATTCGGCCGAATGCCGCCAAGCCGGCATGGCGGCGACCCGACGACTGGTCGGAAGCCATCTGAAACTCGTGCCCGGCGGCCATCTGTTTCCGATGGAGGCGCCGGCGCTTGCTGCCATGGCGCTGCACGAAATGATTCAATCCTTACTACCCTCCTGATGGATTTTATGCGCACACTATTTTTGAAGCAGGTGATTGCCTTCCTGTTGTTGGCAGTCTGCACGCAGGCCGGCGCGGGTGCCGTGGCCGATCTTGTCACGAATTATCGGAGCGTGAGCGCGCACGGCAAATCCACGACGTCGCTCGATATAGACAACGATACGCTGCTGTTACGCCACAACGACGGCTTCTACACCAGCGGCCTGGGTATCCTGCAGCAGTATGGGGTGCACGATGCGGATCGCCTGAGCGTGGTCGGCTGGCGCGTTGGGCAAAAGTTGTACACGGCGAGCGACATCAAGATCGCACCCGAAAACCTGGCGCCGTCCGATCATCCCTATGCCGGCTGGCTGTATGGCGGCTTTTTCAAGGAAACCCATTACGCGGATGGCAAGCACGGCAAGCTCGGCCTCGATATCGGATGCCTCGGTCCGTGTGCCGGCGGCGAATGGACGCAAACCAATTTGCACCGCGTGATCGACCAGCCTCTGCCAGTCGGGTGGAGCACGCAAGTGCGGAACGAATTGGGTCTCGTGCTGTATGGTGAAACGTCTCCGGTGCGCTGGACACCACTTCCGAGCCTCGACATCACCCCTAGCCTGCACGGACGGTTCGGCAATATCTTTACCGACGCCGGGGCAGGCCTGACCGTGCGCGCAGGTCAATTGAATCTGTTGCCGGACCAGCCGACGCTACATGCTTTTGTGCGGGTGGACGGTCGTGCGGTCGCTTATAACGCGAGCCTGCAGGGCGGCTACTTTTCCAGTCAAAACCCCCATACGGTAACGCCCAAGCGGCTGGTCGGCGAGGCCGAAGTTGGCCTGGTTTGGCAGCAGGCTGCCTACGGTCTGCGCGCCTCGGTGGTTCGGCGCGGCAATGAAATCAGCGCGCTGACGAACGCCAATGGCGCCGAGAATTTCGCACGCCTGCAA
>DHXL01000014.1:0-11291 GCA_002415335.1 Oxalobacteraceae bacterium UBA5157 | reverse complement strand
CGCCCGCGCGGCCGAACTTTGCCCCGTCAGACCACGAATGTGCGGCAGAAATGCGCTAGAATCGGACTGCTTTGGGGTATAATTCGAATTTCCCGCACGTGCCGTTCGGCACCATCTGCAATGACCAAGTTTGTATTCGTCACTGGCGGCGTCGTGTCTTCCCTGGGTAAAGGGATAGCCGCCGCCTCTCTCGCTGCGATCCTCGAATCGCGCGGCCTCAAAGTCACTCTTTTGAAACTCGATCCTTACATCAATGTGGATCCGGGAACGATGAGTCCATTCCAGCACGGTGAAGTATTCGTCACCGACGACGGCGCGGAGACGGATCTCGATCTCGGCCATTACGAACGCTTCATCAGCACCAGGATGAAGAAAGTCAATAACTTCACAACCGGCCAGATTTACGAATCCGTGATCCGCAAAGAGCGGCGCGGCGAGTATCTCGGCAAGACCGTGCAAGTGATTCCGCATATCACGAACGAGATCCAGGAATACATCCACCGCGGCGCGGAAGGCTACGACGTCGCGCTGGTCGAAATCGGCGGCACCGTTGGCGATATCGAATCCCTGCCTTTTCTCGAAGCCGCACGCCAGCTGAGCTTGCGCGCGGGTCGCAACGCCGCCGCATTCGTACACCTGACGCTGGTGCCTTATCTGGTGGCCGCCGGCGAACTGAAGACCAAGCCGACCCAGCACAGCGTGCAGAAATTGCGTGAAATCGGTATTTCGCCGGATGCGTTGCTGTGCCGCGCCGATCGCCCGATACCCGACGACGAGCGCGCCAAGATATCGCTGTTTTCCAATGTGCAGGAAGATGCGGTCATCTCGGTGTGGGATGCCGACACGATTTACAAGATTCCGCAGATGCTGCATGACCAGGGACTGGACCGGATCGTCTGCGAAAAGCTCGGCCTGTCGCCCAAGCCGGCTGACCTAACGATGTGGAATAAGCTGGTCCACGCACTCGAGAACCCGAAATCCGACGTCACCATCGGCATGGTGGGCAAGTATGTCGATTTGACCGAGTCGTACAAGTCGCTCACTGAGGCGCTGCGTCATGCCGGGATTCATACCGAAAGCCGCGTCAATATCGAGTATGTCGATTCCGAAGAAATCGAAGCCAAAGGCACCGCCGCATTGGAAAAATTCGATGCGATCCTGGTGCCCGGCGGCTTCGGCAAGCGCGGCGTGGAAGGCAAGATTACCGCCGCCCGCTTTGCGCGCGAAAACAAGATCCCTTATCTCGGGATTTGCCTCGGCATGCAAGTCGCCTTGCTCGAATATGCCCGTAACAAGGCCGGCTTGCTGAAAGCGAACTCGACTGAATTCGACGTCGATACCGAGCAGCCGGTCGTCGCGCTCATCAACGAGTGGCAGAACCATGATGGCAAAGTCGAAAAACGCGATGTCAATTCCGACCTGGGCGGCACCATGCGCCTCGGTGCGCAAACCTGCGCGGTCAAGCCGGGTACGCTGGCTGCCGAAATCTACGGCAAGCAGGTGACTGAGCGTCACCGTCATCGCTATGAAGCCAATAACTACTACCTTCCCCGGATCGAGGAAGCAGGCTTGATCGTGTCGGCGCGTACACCGACCGAAGACCTGTGCGAAATCATGGAGTTGCCGCGTTCCGGCGAGAATTCGCACCCATGGTACGTCGGCGTGCAATATCACCCGGAATTCAAGTCGACGCCGCGCGAAGGCCATCCGCTGTTCATCTCCTTCATCCAGGCCGCGCTCGCGCATAAGCTGGCGCTCACGCAGAAGGAAGCGGCATGAAGCTGTGCGGCTTCGAAGCCGGGCTCGATCACCCCTTTTTCCTGATTGCCGGCCCGTGCGTGATCGAGTCGCGCCAGATGGCGCTCGACACCGCCGGTCGCCTGAAAGACATCACGACCGAGCTTGGCATCCCGTTCATTTACAAGTCTTCGTTCGACAAGGCAAACCGCTCGTCGGGCTCGTCGTTTCGCGGCCTCGGGATGGAGAAGGGTCTGGAAATCCTGGCCGATGTGAAAAGGCAAATCGGCGTCGCCGTGCTGACCGATATCCACGAAATCCATGAGGTCAAACCGGTCGCGGCCGTCGTCGACGTGCTGCAAACGCCGGCTTTCCTGTGCCGCCAGACCGACTTCATCCAGGCGTGCGCGCAATCCGGCAAGCCCGTCAATATCAAAAAGGGCCAATTCCTCGCGCCGCACGACATGAAGAACGTGATCGATAAGGCGCGCGCCGCGGCCCGGGAAGCGGGTTTGCGAGAAGACAGTTTCATGGCATGCGAACGCGGCGTATCGTTCGGTTACAACAACCTGGTATCCGACATGCGCTCGCTGGCGATCATGCGCGAGACCGGCTGCCCGATTGTATTCGATGCGACGCATTCGGTGCAGTTGCCAGGCGGCCAGGGATCAACCTCGGGCGGTCAGCGCGAATTCGTGCCGGTGCTGGCGCGCGCCGCGATTGCCGTCGGCATTGCGGGCCTGTTCATGGAAACCCATCCGAATCCCGCCGAAGCGAAATCCGACGGCCCCAACGCGGTGCCGCTGGCGCGCATGAAGGAACTGCTCGCGACCCTGGTGGATCTGGATCGCGTGGTCAAGAAGAACGGCTTTCTGGAATCCGACTTTTCGTAATTTTAATTTTTGTATTGCGGGACAGAGTTAAGCGCAGCGGTACTCTGTCCTCAACATAATTTTTGTATTGCGGGACAGAGTTAAGCGCAGCGATACTCTGTCCTCAACATTTTAAGTTGCCTTGAATTTGGGAGAATTGAATGAGTGCTATCGTTGACATCATCGGCCGTGAAATTATCGACTCGCGCGGCAATCCGACCGTCGAATGCGATGTCTTGCTGGAATCCGGCGTCATGGGCCGCGCATCGGTGCCGTCCGGCGCGTCGACCGGCTCGCGCGAAGCGATCGAATTGCGCGACGGCGACAAGAGCCGCTATTTCGGCAAGGGCGTGTTGAAGGCGTGCGAGCACATCAATACCGAAATCTCGGAAGCCATCATGGGCCTGGATGCCAACGAACAAGCGTTCCTCGACCGCACGCTGATCGATCTCGACGGCACGGAAAACAAGAGCCGTCTCGGCGCCAACGCGATGCTGGCAGTCTCGATGGCAGTGGCCAAAGCCGCCGCCGAAGAGTCCGGCCTGCCTTTGTATCGCTACTTCGGCGGTTCGGGCGCAATGCAAATGCCGGTGCCGATGATGAATATCATCAACGGCGGCGCACACGCCGACAACAACCTGGACATCCAGGAATTCATGATCATCCCGGTCGGCGCACCGAGCTTTCGCGAAGCGATCCGCTACGGCTCCGAAGTATTCCATACGCTGAAGAAGATCTTGCAGGAGAAGGGCTTGACCACAGCGGTTGGCGACGAAGGCGGCTTTGCCCCATCGGTCGAGAATCATGAGGCCGCGATCAAACTGATCATCCAGGCCATCGAGCAAGCCGGCTACGAGCCCGGCACGCAAATCGCGTTGGGACTGGATTGCGCGGCCAGCGAATTCTACAAAGACGGCAAGTACCGACTCGACGCCGAAGGTCTGACGCTGTCTGCCACCGACTTCACGAATCTGCTCGCGACCTGGTGCGACAAGTACCCGATCATCTCGATCGAAGACGCGATGGCGGAAAACGACTGGGAAGGCTGGGCGATCTTGACCAAAGCGCTCGGTGACAAGATCCAGTTAGTAGGCGACGACCTGTTCGTCACCAATACCAAAATCCTGCGCGAAGGCATCCAGAAGAATATCGCAAATTCGATCCTGATCAAGATCAACCAGATCGGCACCTTGACCGAAACCTTCGCCGCAATCGAAATGGCCAAACGCGCCGGCTATACCGCGGTGATTTCACATCGTTCCGGCGAGACCGAGGATTCGACCATCGCCGATATCGCGGTCGGCACCAATGTCCTGCAGATCAAGACCGGCTCGATGTCGCGTTCCGATCGGATGGCCAAGTACAACCAGTTGTTGCGCATCGAGGAAGACCTGGGCGACATCGCCAGCTATCCGGGTCGTAATGCATTCTATAACCTGAAATAAGCGCGCCATTGATTCGGGCGGAGGAGTCGGTTCTTCCGCCTGAACGCGTGAATTAACATGCGCCTGATCTCTCTCTGTCTCGCAGCCCTGCTACTGTTGATTCAGTATCCTCTGTGGCTGGGCAAGGGGGGCTGGTTGCGCGCCTGGGATCTCGATCAGCAAGTCACCGCCGCACAAAAGAAAAACGACGACCTGAGCGCGCGCAACGCGAAACTCAACTCCGAAGTGCAAGACCTGAAAGAAGGTACTGGCGCGATCGAGGAGCGGGCGCGCTACGAACTGGGTATGATCAAGGAAAACGAAATTTTTATCCAGGTCCTTGAGCCCGGTGCCAAGCCAAATGCAGCGCGGGACGGCGTGCCGCCTGCAGCGACATCCAAGCAACCGTAGAGCGATGCTCCGTACGTGATGACGGCTGCCGATGCCGTGATTCCCGACTTGAGGGGAATTAGTGCTTGATTGGACTCGGCGCTTGCAGGATTTCCACCGGATCGTCACTCGCAAACAAGTAGGCGCAATCGACCCGGTCGAATTCGTAATGCTGTCCGCAGAAATCGCAATCGATCGCGAGCGCCTGCAAATCCTCCAGCGCGGCGTCGATCTCCGGACGTCCCAGCATTTTCAGCATATTGCCGACTTTCTCACGCGTACAGTTGCATTGGAATTGCGGGCGCTGCGGATCGAAGATGCGTATCGTCTCTTCCCAAAACAGGCGATGCATCAGCGTCTGGATATCGGTGCTCAACAATTCGTCGCTGCGCAGCGTCGAGGCCAGCATCACCATCCTGTTCCAGGCTTCCGGCTCTTCGTGGCCGGCCGTGATGGAGCCACCCTCCGGCGGCAGTTTTTGCAGCAGCAAGCCGCGCGAGACATTGCCGTCAGCCGCCAGCCATAGCCTGGTATCGAGCTGCTCCGAGCGCAACATGTAGTTCTCGATCACGGTTGCCACCGAGTCGCCGTCGAGCGGCACGATGCCCTGATACGGCTGCTGGCCCGGTAGCCTGTCTTTCGGATCGAGCGTAATCACGAAGCGGCCGTGGCCGTGCGCGTTGACCAACTGCGGCAAGAGCGCATCGTCGGCGATCACTTCTTCATCCGATGCCATTTTGGCGGTTGCGCGCAGATGCAGTTCCGAATCGCATTCGACCACCAGCAGCCGCACCGGGCCGTCGCCGTGGATCTGCATCACGATCGCGCCGTTGAACTTCAGGTTGGCCGACAGCAGCGCCGCCGCCGCCAGCATCTCGCCCAGCAGCGTCTTGACTGCCGGCGGATAGTCGCGTCGCGCCTGCACCTGGCGCCAGGTTTCCGAAATCTCGACCAGTTCGCCGCGTACCGGCGCGGCTTCGAACATGAATCGCTGCAGCGTATCCTTCATTTAATCGATCCGTTTCAGATTCGTCTTGAAGAACGCGCCGCGCTCAACGTAATTGCCGGCGGCGTCCTGCGTGCGTTCGATGTCCTCGGCGCTTAGCGCGCGCACGGCCTTGGCGGGCGAACCAATGATCAGCGAGTTGTCCGGGAATTCCTTGCCTTCGGTAATCAATGCGCCGGCGCCGACCAGACAATTCTTGCCGATCTTCGCATTGTTCAAAACGACCGCCTGGATCCCGATCAACGAGCCTTCGCCGATGGTGCAGCCGTGCAGCATCGCCTGATGGCCGACCGTCACGTTCTTGCCGATCGTCAGCGGGTAGCCAGGATCGGTATGCAAGACGCAGGCTTCCTGCACATTGCTGTTTTCGCCGACGATGATCAAATCATTGTCGCCGCGGATCGTAACGTTGAACCAGATGCTGGCGTTTGCTTCGATCTTGACCTTGCCGATGATGTTGGCGGAATCGGCGATGTAGGCGGATGGATCGATATCGGGAACATGTTCGCCCAATTGGTATATGGCCATGGTTATCCGTATGTGAGAGGCATGAGCGCCAAGAAGATAACTGAGCTCTTGGCAGCGCTAAAACCGTTATTTTACCGCCCCCGGGATAATCGCACCGCTTGTCATATTGCCACTGTATATTTGTTCAGTCTGGAACTGTAGTCGATCACACGTGTCGATCGTCAAGGCACTCTTAACCATCCACAGGCAGAAAATTTCGAAAGCGAACATTGCAAAAAAAAACTGTGACACTCGCATTGCAGGGCGGCGGTTCCCATGGTGCATTTACCTGGGGCGTGCTGGACCGCCTGCTGGAGGATGAGCGGATCGACATCGAGGGCATCAGCGGCGCGAGTGCCGGAGCGATGAACGCGGTGACATGCGCATATGGATACACGATCGGCGGCCGCGACGGTGCGCGGCAGGCATTGCAGGATTTTTGGGGCAGCGTCGCCACCAAGGCGCCGTTCAACTTTGCGGCTGACGAGCCGGCGATTCCAGTCGACATCGGCGCGCAATCAGAACTTTCACCGGGCTTCAAGGCAATGATTTCGATGGCGCGATTTTTTTCGCCGTATCAGCTCAATCCGTTCGACATCAATCCGCTGCGCGACATGCTCGCGACGCAAATCGATTTTGAGCGATTGCGCGCCGAATGCAGGATCAAACTGTTCATCGCGACCACGCGAGTTAGTACCGGGCGTTTGAAGCTATTTCAGACCAGGCAATTGACGCTCGACGTGCTGCTTGCGTCCGCTTGCCTGCCGGCGATCCACCACGCGGTGGAAATCGATGGCGAGGCCTACTGGGATGGCGGTCTGACCGCCAATCCGCCGCTCTTCCCGCTGCTGCATAAATGCACGGCGCGCGACGTGATGGTGGTGCTGTTGCATCCGTATCCAAAACCCGGCGTGCCGATGACGGCAGATGAAATCTGGCGGCGTTTGACCGAGATGGGTTTCAGTTCGACATTCTTCACAGAGCTGCAGGGATTGGCGATCGCCAAACGGGAGGCCGAGCGTGGCTGGTTTTCGTTCGGGCGTCTGGAGCGCCGCTTGAAGTCGCTCAACATGCATTTGATCGATTCGCAGGAATTGATGAGCCAGCTGGCCACCCATAGCAAGATGAATACGCAGCCCGCTTTCATCAACGCCCTGCGCGATAACGGCAGGATGCAGGCCGATGCCTGGCTGGAGAAAAACTTCGCCCAGCTCGGCGTCCGATCTTCTTTCAGGTTCTCCACGTTACTCAACTGAGCATTCAGGCGACTGCGCATCCGAGTGCGCAGCCGAATGCGGCGCATTGGTGTCGCTTCGCATCCGCCTGAACGTCAGCCTGCACCTTTCGCCCGCTCCTGCTCCAGCAAGCGCAATACGCGGCGCTGCAACTTGCCGGTGGTCGTCATCGGCAATTCGTCGACGAATTCGATTTCCTTCGGATATTCGTACGGCGCCAGTTTGCCGCGCACGTGGTTTTGCAGTTCGGCGATCAGCTTGTCGTCGGCGGCGCGATTGCGTTTGACACCGGGTGTCAGCACGATGAACGCCTTGATAATGTTGCCGCGCTCCGCATCCGGTTTTGGCACCACCGCAGCATTGGCGACTGCGCGATGTTTCACCAGGCAGTTCTCGATCTCGGACGGGCCGATGCGGTAACCGGCCGCCTTGAACATGTCGTCCGCGCGGCCTTGATACCACAAGTAGCCATCCGCATCGACCGATGCCAGGTCGCCGGTGCGGCACCAGTCTCCGCTGTATTTGGTTTGCGTGGCTTGCGGATTGTTCCAGTATTCGAGAAAGAAGACCGGGTCGCGATCGCCATGCACGTCGTAACGGTTAACCGCCACTTCACCGACCTGGCCGATGGCGGCCGGTTGGCCCTCGTCGTCGATCACGGCGACGCGGTGACCAGGGTAGGGCCGGCCCATGCTGCCCGGCTTGGCCGGCCATTTCTGCGCGCTGTTGCCGACGATGTAATTCATTTCGGTCTGACCGAACATTTCATTGATCGTGATGCCGAGCGCCGTTTGACCCCAGTCGAACACCGCGTCGCCGACCGCTTCGCCGGCACTCATGATCGCGCGCAGCTTGAGAGTGAATTGTTCGCGCGGCGCCGGCACCGCCTTCATCATCATCTTCAAGGCGGTCGGAAACAGGAAGGTGTTGGTCACGCCGTATTTTTCGAGCAGGCGAAACGCGGTTTCTGCCGAAAAACGGCCGCGATAACCGAGGATGGGCTTGCCGAAATACAGTGTTGGCAACAGCGCATCCATCAAGCCCCCGGTCCAAGCCCAATCGGCCGGCGACCAGAAGACGTCGCCGTCTTGCGGGAACCAATTCTGCGAGGCGACGAAACCGGTCAGGTTGCCGATCACGGCGGAGTGTGGCAGCAGCGCCCCTTTCGGTGCGCCGGTGGTGCCGCTGGTGTAGATCAGGATCGCCGGGTCAGTGGCGAGTGTCGGATGCGGTACGAAGTGCTGGTCTGCACTCACCATTTCGGTCTGCCAGTCCAGCACACCGGGCGCGACGCAATCGATCGCCAGCACATGTTTCAGCGCCGGGCAGGTGGCGCGGATTTCAGTGAGATCGGCCAATCCGGCCTGATCGACGATGGCAATCACCGCTTCGCTGTCTTGCAGCCGATATTGCAGCGCGTCCGGCCCGAACAGGATCGACATCGGCATGGCAACCGCGCCGGCTTGATAGCATGCAATGTGAGCGATGGCGGTCTCCGGGCGCTGCGGCAGCACGATGGCGACGCGCGCGCCTGGCGCGACGCCAAGTCGGCGCAGGATGTTGGATAATCGGTTCGCTTCCATCTCCAGCGCGGCGTAAGTGAGCGTGCTGGTGCGCCCGCTCTCATCTTCGTAATGAATCGCGATACGCCCGTTATCGCTGGCCCAGCGCGAACAGCAGACCGCGGCGATATTGAATGCCGCTGGAACCTGCCAGCGGAACTCACGGTAAAGCGTGTCGTACTGGTCCATGGACGTGCCCTTCTTGTGGATGTGTATAATTCGAACGATCGTTCTATTTGCGGTGTACCAAAAACTATGAAACCTTGTCGCTCAGAATTTATCACGGTCCGTGGACTTCAGTACCACATTCGTCAATGGGGAAACGAAGGCGCGCCGAAGCTGTTCATGGTGCACGGCTGGATGGATGTGTCCGCATCGTTTCAGTTCATGGTCGATTGCCTGCAGCGGGATTGGCACGTGATTGCACCGGACTGGCGCGGTTTCGGCTTGACTGACAACGCGCGCTCCGACAGCTACTGGTTCCCGGATTATGTCGGCGATCTGGACGCGATCCTGCAGCATTATTCGCAGCATGAACCGGTCAACCTGCTAGGCCACAGCATGGGCGGCAACGTCGTCACCATCTATGCCGGTGTGCGTCCGGGGCGCATCAAGAAGCTCATCAATTTCGAAGGTTTCGGATTGCCGATGACACGCGCCGAGCAGGCGCCCGGGCGCTATGCGAAGTGGCTGGACGAGTTACGCGAGCAACCGAGCTTGCGCAGCTACCCGAGCCAGGCCGCAGTTGCCCGCCGCCTGCAAAAAACCAATCCGCGTCTGACCGATGAACGCGCCGCATATCTGTCCGGACATTGGGCCAAACAGAATGCCGTCGGCACCTGGGATATTCTGGGCGACCCGGCCCACAAGCTGACCAGCCCGATGCTGTATCACGTGGAAGAGGCGCTCGCTTGCTGGCAAGCGATCACCGCGCCGGTGCTATGGGTGGAGGCTGACGACACCGACGCCTGGCGGTGGATGGGGCCGAAGGAGCAAGCGCGTGTCGAAGTCGATCGTCGTATCGGATTCATACCCAATGTCACCACCGTGCTGATCAAGGATGCCGGACACATGCTGCATCACGATCAGCCACACGCACTCGCCCAACTGATAGAGGAATTTCTGGACTGAAGCGTGGTCGCCGTGCGTGATTGTCTGCGTTGATTTAGCCTGCGAGCAGCACGCGGTTGCGGCCTTGGTTCTTGGCCCGGTAGAGTGCCGCGTCGGCATTCTGCAATAGTTCGTCTGATGTGGTTCCGTGCAGCGGGAATTCAGCGATGCCAGCCGAGAATGTCAACCCGGTCATTGACTTCCCGCACAATGCGATTGCGCAGCTGTGAAACAGTTCGAGCAGGCGTTCGGTGCGTGCGCGGGTATCGGCCGCACTCGCGAGCGGAAACAGCAAACAGAATTCCTCGCCTCCATAGCGTACCGCCAGATCGCTACTCCGAATCTGTTGCCGCAGCAAGTCGGCCAGTTCGATCAGAACCTGATCGCCGAAGCCGTGGCCATGCGTATCGTTGACGCGTTTGAAGTAATCCAGATCGATCAGCACGACGCAGACCGGGTAGCCGCCGCGTTGTGCGTGGTCCAGGATCGGCCCGATCTGCTCGGCCAGGAAGCGCCGGTTGTAGAGCCCGGTCAGCGAGTCATGCACGGCCTGGTCGCGTAGCGCGGCTTGCAGTTTTTCGACTTCTTCCATCTTGCGCTGCAGCTCGGCGTTCAGGGTCTCCAGCTGGATTTTCTGTTGCAGCGCATGGTCGCGCTCGAATTCTGCCTGTGTCAATTCATGCTGGATCTGCAAGGTAAAAAAGCGTGCCTTTGCGCTGGCGCCGAGCGATTCCTCATAGCGGTTCTGATAAAGCTGCAGGAAGTGAAATGCGCGCTCGAATTGCCCGGCATCTGCATACGCGTCGGCCAATGCCCGGTACACATGCAGCACATAAAAGACGTTATGAATTTCACCGAAGCCCTGTTCGGCTTCCAGCAGCCAATCGATGGCGGCCGCGTGCTGCCCGATCCCGTGCGCTATGACACCAAGCATCCATAGGCACTGATTAGTGATTTCGAGATGATGATCGGCGCGCGAGCGCTGTAATCCCTGCCGCGCAAGCTGCTCTGCTTCTTGCCAACGGCCTAAACTGGCATAGGTCTGCGCCGCCACCACCAGCAGGAAAGCGCGGTCGCCCGGCTGGAAAAATTGGTCGGTCAGCGGAAAATCGTTCTCGACCAATTGCAGCGCGGCCGTCGGATTGCCCATTTCCAGGTGCACGTTGGCGAGATTGGCGGCGATCAAATGGGCGAAGCAGATCGGCATGGTCTGGCATATCTCGTAGGCTTGTTCCAGCAGGTCACGCGCTTCCTGATAGTTGGCCAGTTCCATTTGGGCCGAACCGAGGTCGGACAGCGCGTGGCATGAGAGTGCCGTCGCGCGCTCGCGTTGCACCAACGCGAGCGCCTTATAGTAGTAGCGCAGGCCTTCCTGCACGTGGCCGCGATGGAAGTGCACATAGCCCAGGCGATACAGCGCGAAGTACGCATCCCTGTCTCTTATACAC
>DHXL01000320.1:4578-4772 GCA_002415335.1 Oxalobacteraceae bacterium UBA5157 | reverse complement strand
CGATCGTGTCGTCCGCTCCGGCAAGCCGTGCGCACAGCGCACGCTAGACTGATGATTGATCATCTCTTCTTTTTGCCAATCCTGGTATTGCTGATTTACAGCAACAGATTCTCCAGCGTGCGCCGATAAATGTTCTTCAAAGGCGCGATGAAGCGCACTTCGATATGTTCGTCGATCTTGTGGATGCTGCCATT
>DHXL01000320.1:0-4379 GCA_002415335.1 Oxalobacteraceae bacterium UBA5157 | reverse complement strand
GAAGTGCCGCCGGTCGTCGACAACTCCGCGTCGATTCCAGTCTCGCTCTTGATGGCCGCCGTCAACGCATCGCTGAGCGCGCCGCGCGGTGTCAGGAAAGGCTGGCCGCCGATCGTCCACTTCAAGTCGTAGTCAAGGCCATGCTCGTCAAGGATCGCATGCACGCGCTGCTGCAAACCTTCGGCGGTGCTGGCGGTGGAAAAACGGAAATTGAAATCGACCACCAGTTCGCCCGGAATGACGTTCGATGCGCCAGTGCCGCCGTGGATGTTCGAGATCTGCCATGAGGTCGGCAAGTAATATTCATTGCCGGCATCCCATTGCACGGCTACCAGTTCGGTCAGGGCAGGCGCGGCGAGGTGGATCGGGTTGCGCGCCAGCTGCGGATAGGCGATGTGGCCTTGCGTGCCTTTGATGATCAGCCTGCCCGACATGCTGCCGCGCCGGCCGTTCTTGATCGTGTCGCCGAGCTGATCGGCCGAAGTCGGTTCGCCGACGATGCAGTAATCGACCTGCACGCCGCGCTGTTCCAGCATGCTGCAGACCACGATCGTGCCGTCGGTGGCAGGGCCTTCCTCATCGCTGGTGATCAGGAAACCGATCGAGCCTGCATGCTGCGGATGGGCTGCAGTGAATTCTTCGACCGCCACCACCATCGCGGCGATCGAAGTTTTCATGTCGGCGGCGCCACGTCCGTACAGCTTGCCGTCGCGGTGCGTCGGCACGAACGGGTGCGATTGCCATTGTTCGAGCGGTCCGGTGGGGACGACATCGGTGTGTCCGGCAAATACGATCAAGGGCTGCGTATTACCTCTGCGCGCCCATAAATTCGTCACTTTGCCGGACTGGATTTTCTCACACGCGAAGCCGAGCGGAGACAGCAGATCGATCAGCCTCGGCTGGCAGCCTTTGTCTTCCGGCGTGACGGACGAGAGGGAGATCAATTCTTCGGCGAGCGCCAGGGTTTTGTTCATAAGATCAACTGCTAATATGTTGGGGGGCAGGGTGTGCCGCGCAGGTTACGATTAACTCGGTGCCGCAATGGCAAAGATTTGTCGATAAAGTTGATCGGAAAAGCCGACGTGAGTCCTGCCGTCCTTGCGCAACACAGGGCGCTTGATGATCGATGGCGAGGCGAGCATCACGTCCGTTGCGCTGTGCGCGTCGACGATGGCGGTTTTCTCTTCATCCGGCAGCGCGCGCCAGGTCGTGCCCTTGCGATTAAGGAGGACGTCCCATGCCACGTCGCGCAGCCATGATTCGATCAACGTCCGCTCGATGCCGGATTTCTTGAAATCATGAAACACATACGGCGTTGCCTGTGCATCCAGCCAGTTGCGGGCTTTCTTCACCGTGTCGCAATTGGCAATGCCATACAAGGTAATCGTCATACGTCGAGGGTAAATTCGGTGAAGGTCGCGCCTTCGGCCTTCGGTGGTTCCACGGGCAAGGCCACCGGTTTTCCGGATGGCACGTTATTGATCAACCAGTATAGATTGGTAGCCGAGTCGGCATTCGCCAGCGCCTCGTCCTGCGTGATCACGTCATCGTTGAGCAACTGCATCAAGGCCTGTTCAAAAGTCTGTGAACCCGGCGACATGCTCTTCTCGATCGCTTCCTTGATCTGTCCGATTTCGCCTTGTTCGATCAATTCTGCGACATAGCGCGTATTGAGCAAGACTTCGACCGCTGCCCTGCGGCCGCCGTCGACGGTCGGGATCAGGCGTTGCGACACGATGGCCCTCAGCGTCGCCGCCAAGTCGGGAAGCAGCGACTGGCGCGTTTCAATCGGGTAAAAATTGATGATGCGAGTCAGCGCCTGGTAGCTGTTGTTCGCGTGCAGCGTGGCCACCACCAGATGGCCTGATTGTGCATAGGCCAGCGCTGCCGACATCGTATCCTTGTCGCGGATCTCGCCGATCAGGATACAGTCAGGCGCCTGGCGCAAGGCGTTTTTGAGCGCTATACCGAGCGTCTTCGAATCGGTCCCGATCTCGCGTTGATTGACGATCGACTTCTTGTTGCGAAACAGGAATTCGATCGGGTCTTCCAGCGTCAGGATGTGGCCTGTCCTGTGCTCGTTACGGTGATCCAGCATCGAGGCGATCGTGGTCGACTTTCCGGAGCCAGTGGAGCCGACCACCAACACCAGACCACGCTTTTCCATGATCAAATCGCCCAGTATCGGCGGGATGTACAGGCTCTCCATCGGCGGAATATGGCTCGGAATGTAGCGCAACACGGCCGACACCGTACCCCGTTGGCGAAACGCTGACAGGCGGAAGCTACCGATTCCGGTGACCGGTATGCCCATATTAAGTTCGTTGTCGCGCTCGAGTTCCTCCAGCTTCGCTGGCGAGACCACCTCGGTCAGCAATGCCATGATGGTTTTTTGATCCATCTTTTGCTGGTTGATGGGCACCAGGGTCCCGTTGACCTTGATATGAATGGGTGAATTGACCGACATGAACATGTCGGATGCTTCTTTTTCTTTCATCAGCAGAAATAAGCGGTCCATCACCATGCTGTTCTCCTACTCGGAATGGAAAAACGGGACCAGAGAAAATCCAGGATTCGCGTCTCGGTTATCAAGCGTCGCGCAGCAATTCATTGATGCCGGTCTTGGCGCGGGTCTTGGCATCGACGCGCTTGACGATGACCGCACAATACAAGCTGTACTTGCCATCGGCAGATGGCAGGTTGCCCGACACTACCACCGAACCGGCCGGGATGCGGCCATAGCTGACTTCGCCGGTGGCGCGATCGTATATCTTGGTCGATTGGCCGATGTACACGCCCATCGAAATTACTGAATTTTCCTCGACGATCACGCCTTCGACGATCTCGGAGCGGGCGCCGATGAAGCAGTTGTCTTCGATGATGGTGGGATTGGCCTGCATTGGTTCCAGCACGCCGCCGATGCCGACGCCGCCGGACAAATGCACGTTCTTGCCGATCTGCGCGCAAGAACCGACGGTGGCCCAGGCATCAACCATGGTGCCTTCATCGACATAGGCGCCGATGTTGACGAAGGATGGCATCAGCACCACGTTCTTCCCGAGGAAGCTGCCCCGGCGCGCGACGGCCGGCGGCACCACGCGGAAGCCGCCTTTGGCGAAATCTTCCGCGGTGTAATTGGCAAACTTGGTCGGCACCTTGTCGTAAAACTGCATATGCTGACCGGACGGCATCGCCACATTGTCTTCCAGACGGAATGACAGCAGCACCGCTTTCTTGACCCATTGATTGACGACCCAGGCACCGCTGTCCTTTTGCGCGACGCGCAGCGTGCCGTCGTTCAATTGTTCGAGCACATGGGCGACCGCATCGCGGATCTCGGCCGGCGCAGCGCTGGGTGAAAAATCTGTGCGGTCTTCCCACGCCTGGTCAATAATTTTTTGTAGTTGCTGGGTCATATTGTGTTGATCGTAAGGAGTTGAAAATGTGAAGGTAAAGGTGAATGGAACGTCGCTCGATCAGCGGTCAGCCAGACTGTGCGTGAATGCCACGATGCGGCGCGCCGCCTCCAGGCATTCGTCGACTTCGGCGACCAGCGCCATGCGGATGCGGTTGCGGCCGGGATTAGCGCCGTGCGCGTCGCGCGCCAGATAGCTTCCTGGCAATACCGTCACATTATATTCGGCGTACAGGCGTCTTGCGTATTCCGTGTCGGAGATCGGAACCTGCCGGTCGACTCTCGCCCACAGGTAAAAGCCGGCATCGGGCAGTTCCACGTCCAGCACGTGCTGCAGCATCGGCGTAACCTGGGTGAACTTGGCGAGGTACTTGGCGCGATTTTCCACCACGTGCTGCTCGTCGTTCCAGGCGGCAATCGAAGCGCTCTGAATCGTCGGGCTCATCGCGCAGCCATGGTAGGTGCGGTACAGCAGGAATTTCTTCATGATGTCGGCGTCGCCGGCGACGAAGCCGGAGCGCATGCCCGGCACGTTGGAGCGCTTCGACAAACTGGAAAAATTGATCAGCCGCGGATAACCGTGTCGACCCAGCTTGTGCGCCGCTTCCAGCGCGCCCAGCGGCGGCTCGGCCTTGAAGTAAATTTCGGAATAGCATTCATCCGCCGCGATCACGAAACCGTAGCGATCGGACAATTCGAACAGCTCCTTCCAGTCCTCCAGTGTGAGCACGGCGCCGGTCGGGTTGCCCGGTGAGCAAATGAATAGCAATTGCACACGTTCCCAGATTGCCGCCGGCACACGCTTGAAATCGGGCACAAAGTTGCGCGCCGGATCGGAATTGATGAAATAAGGCTGCGCGCCTGCCAGATAGGCCGCACCTTCATAAATTTGATAGAACGGGTTGGGGCATACCACCAGCGCCTCAGCCGAAGGATCGACCACCGCTTGCGCCAATGCAAATAA
>DHXL01000018.1 GCA_002415335.1 Oxalobacteraceae bacterium UBA5157 | reverse complement strand
CAAGGCCGCGACCGGTCCACTTGGCACCAGTGTCGAAATTCGGGTGAATGCGGCCTAACTCCAGCAACGCGGAGGACACTGCGGCAGCGGCAGCTGTGTCTTTAATGTTCGCGTCGGTGCCGGTTGCGTCGAAGTCCCATGGCGGCACGACGCGACCGTTGAGCCGTTTCATGTAGTAAGTGGCTAGCTGCTCTGCTAGGTTGAGGTATTCGCGCTTGCCGGTTTCGCGTGCTGAGTGCACGTAGCCATAGATGGCCCAGGCTTGGCCACGCGACCACGCCGACCCATCGGACGCACCCTGGAAAGTGTAGCCGCGGCGTCTCTCGCCTGTGGCTTCATCGTACTCGACCGCGTGAAATGTCGAGTCGTCACTGCGGATAAATGATTGCGCCGTCATCGCTGCATGAGCATCGGCCGCCAGTCGATAGCTGCCGTCGCCGCTGTGGTTGGCTGCCCAGTACAGCAAGGACAGGTTGGCCATGGTGTCGATCGCCGAACTGCAACGGCCGCGCGGATCGCTCATCGGGCCCCACGAGGCCAGGTAGGCGCCGCGGCGCGTGGTGACCACCCGGGCGCGCAGTTTGTCGGCCGCTTGCAGGGCGATGTCGGCATACCAGCGGTCGCCGGTAATGTGGTAGCCGGGAATCGCGCTGCTGTCGAAGATGAAACCGATGTCGTGCGTGTTCGGATCTTCGGCACGTTGCGCCACCAGACGCATACGCTCGCGCGCCCAGACCAAGTACTTTTCGTCCTTTGTCTGCAGATATGAAGCGAACAGCAAGCCCACCCAAAAGCCACACAGCCAGTTTCCGTGGCTCCAGGACTCCCCGGTATACCCCGCAGACAAGGATGCAGGCAGACGAATCCAAGAGCCGTCGGGGGCGGTGACATGGGGAAACTCGACACCCAGCGTGAGCTCGTCCTCCGCGACCTTCTTTGCCATCTGATCGAGGATGTAGGAAAACAATTTCAATTGAGAAGGTGTGGCTTGCGAGGGTTTGGGGGTTTCGATGGGCATCCGTTGTCTCCTGGGTCGCTGTCGCACCTACGGACCACCCGAGGCGAATCCAAATTTTAGGAGACCAGCAGTGTCTGCCGTTAGGATTAAGCGCTGCTAGTTTTGGACTATTTGGCAGTGCATTCAGGTCAACAGCCTAGCCAAGCCCTGACGAAATTCGATAGGCGAGCGGCCGGTGTGCTTTTTGAAGCAGCGGCTGAAATAGGCCGGATCTTCGAAGGTCAATTGCTCGGCTACCGCCGCGATGCTGATTTCGGAATGAAGCAGCAAACGCTTAGCCTCCAGCATCACGCGTTCGCGAATTATCTTGGCCACCGTGAAGCCGGAAGATTGCCGCACAGCTTCGTTTAGAGTACGTTCATTGACTCTCAGCAGTCGAGCGTATTCGCTGACGTCTTGGATCGAAATAAACTGTTCCTCCAACAGAGTCTTGAACCGGCGCGTCAGCAAAAGGTTGCGCGACGCCGGGGCGGCATCGAAGCCCGGAACAGCCACCCTCGATGCCTTCATCAGGAGGATGAATAGGTGGCACCGGATCACTTCCTGCCATCCTATCTGGTCGGAATAATATTCTTCGTCAATGGCATTTAGCGTTTCGAGCACGCTACTGGCTTGCCCATCATCAAGGTAAACCGCCTGAACGCTGTGCTTCAGATCGTAAATCGGGATTTCGTGGAGGGCATTCTTATTCTGCAACTGCAGTGCAAAGAACTCTGGGCTGAAGTTTATGCTGCAACCCGTCGTGTCTTGCGAAAGCACAAAATCATGGATCTGTCCGGGAGACATGAAGAACAATGTCCTAGGCTTCACGTCGTATTTCACCGAATCGATGATGTGGTAGCCAGTGCCGTGCTCTACCCAGACAATCTGAAAACAATCGTGCCGATGAGGATAGGGCAACGTTGACATGAGTTTGTTCAGTGGTCCCAGATTGAAGTCGAGGGACTTGATCTCAGAACCGTACTCAAAATCCTTGATCTTGAAGATTGGCAAATGACAAGAGGAGACGCAGTGCATTTGGAAGGTGGACCCGAATTACGCTATCGAAACTTATTCAGGCAACCCCTTTGCCGGCATCGCAGTCATTTTCTGGCGACAATACTGCAATGTTAAATCATAAACTTTTTGGTTTTCCTCGATCAAGCGAGAAACACCTATGGGGTTACTTAGGAGCAGGGCCCTGCGCCCCTCGAAGTCGCGCAGGTTGACGTCGTTGCCCAGCGCTGCGCCGACGATCTTCCTTTGGCCATTGACCGCGAGCACCACCTCGGGTTTTGGGTTGTCCACTCCGAGCCGAGGTGGATGCCGATCTCCGCGCCGGTAACCTTGCATGTCTATCGACACATCAACCAAGGTTCAGCTCCTTGAGTGCCGACAAACCGCTCAAGACAGCCTGGCCCGTTTGATTGCGTACCATTGTGTCCATGATGAGGATGCGCTTGGCCGCCTTCTTTTCGACGACCGTGACTTCGACGGTGATCGTGTCGCCGACGAACACAGGCCCGAGGAATCGCAATTCTTGGCCGACATAGACGAAGCCAGGCCCGGTGAGTTCGGTGTGCGTTGTCGATATGATCGCCCCCGTTAGCAGTCCGTGCGCCAAGCGCCGTCCGAATGGCGTGCGAGAGGCAAAGGCATCGTCCATATGCAGCGGGTTGAGGTCACCAGACAGATGCCCGAAGGCGTCCACATCGGCCCCGGTGATCGTGCGGGACTTGGTGTGCTTGTGTCCAATTGGTATGTCTTCGAAGCTAAGAAAGCTCTCGAACGCGTTCATGGCATGGCTCTTGCGGTCTGGCTGTTGCTCGCCCCGTATCAGTTCAGGTCGTTGCTGTAGGGATTTATGTGACTCTTGGTCTTTCATTTCGGTGCTCTTCTAGTGGTTGAGGATTGGTTGGCTATCGCACAAGCGAACCGCCATCCACGGATAGGATCGCCCCGGTCGCATAACAGTTGCACGGCAGCTCGAATTCATCGCGATCGTTCGCGGCAGCCCCGCATGATGCCGGGGTCGGTGACCACAGCCACACGCTTCGCGCCCAAACGGCGAATCAAGTCGGGGAAGCTCTGGATGGCGCTGTTGCCGACGACGTTCTGTCCGGGGTTCATGAACTTCCATGCGTCATTCATTTCACGTTTTGCCAATCTTTATCAGGAACGGATTCAGCTCAAAGAAAGATCCTAGCGTTCCACCGGCCGGGCCGGGTCGGGCGTGGTGCACTTCACCGGCATTGGCATGACCACCTTGCTGCTGACGAATGCTTCAATTTCCGCCTTGTCGTAGCCGAGTTCGGCAAGGACCTCGCGCGTGTGTTCGCCGATACGCGGCGGCGGCCGGTTCACGGCCGGCGCCTTTCCGTCATAGCGCACCGGGTGGCTGAGCAACTTTACGCTGCCCGCATCCGGGTGCTCGACGTCAATGATCATCTTGTTGAAGGCCACCTGGGGGTCGCGTTCAACTTCTTCGTACCCGTTGACGGGTGCATTCCAGACATCGCACTGCTCGAAGACGACCTCCCATTCGGCGGTGGTCTTGCGCAGCGTCGCCGCACACACCGCTTGGTGGATCTCGCTGCGCTTGTCGATCTGATCCCGATCGGTGTACCGAGCAAACGGATCCGCTCCGAAGGCCTTTACGAGCTTATCGGCAGAGGTCAGTGAAATCGCGATCCACCCGTCGCTGGTTTGGTAGACGCCGTAAGGGGCCGGATGAAATCGGCTACCCATGCCGGGCATCGAGCGCGCCCACAAGGGGCCCTTGTTCAGGTGGTAGGTCAGCGGCTCAATCTGCAGGTTCAGCGCGGCGTTGAGCAGGTTGCTCTCTATCATCTTGCCCTTGCCAGTCTTTTCCCGTTCGTACATCGCCGCCACGACGCCGAAAGCCGCTAGCATCGCCGCGTGCTGATCGACGATCGCCGCGCCGACGGGCGTCGGCGGAGCTCCGTCCTCGCCGGACAGCATCGCCAAGCCGCTCATGCATTGCAGCAGCAGGTCCTGACCGGGACGCTCTAAGTAGGGACCATCGGAACCGTAACCGGTGCAGGAGCAATAGATGAGCCGCGGGTTGATCGTCTTCAATCTCTCATAGTCAAAGCCCAGCCGCTTCATCACGCCCGGCCGGTAGTTTTCGATCACTACGTCGGTCTCGCGCACCATACGCAAGATGATTTCTTTCCCCTCCTCGCTGCGCAGGTCGATCGACAGGCTGCGTTGGTTGCGGTTGGCCAGCATGAAGAAGACGCTCACGTCACCGATAAACGCGTCGAGCCCGGCCCAGTGACGCTCAAAGGCGCCCTTGAGCGGTTCGATCTTGATCACATCGGCTCCTAGGTCGGCTAGCATCTGCACCGCCGAAGGGCCCTGCAGGAAATGGGTAAAGCTCAGGACTTTCACGCCTTTGAACATGTTTTGCTCCTTAGTGTTCATGGGGTTTAATTCAGCAGAGCGCGCGAGATGATCATGCGCTGTATCTCCGACGTTCCTTCGACGATCTCGAGCACCTTGGCGTCACCGAACGCGCGGGACACCGGATACTCGCTCATGATTCCGTAGCCGCCGTGGATCTGGACGGCCTGGTGCGCGGCCTCCATCGCACGCTCGGTGGCAAACAGCTTGGCCATAGACGCTTCCTGATCGAAGGAACGACCCTCGTCCTTCAATGCTGCGGCTTGGTACACCATTAGCCGCGCGGCGTGCGTGTGCACGGCCATGTCAGCCAGCTTGAACTGCAGGGCCTGGAAGGTCGCGATCGGCTTACCGAACTGCGAACGGTCCTTCATGTACGTGGTGGCGCGGTCAAGCGATCCTTGCAGGATTCCGAGTGCCAGCGCACCGATGAAGATGCGGCCGGTGTTGATCGTCGATAGTGTCTGCCGGAGGCCGGAGCCTTGCACGCCCAGCAGGTTATCCGCCGGCACGGCGCAGTTGTCGAAGAAGAGTTCGTAGGTGCTCGACGCGCGCCAACCAATCTTCTTGAGCTTCTTGCCATAGGTGAAGCCAGGCGCGCCGTTAGGCACGATGATGTTAGAGATTTCGTTGCGGCCGTCGGCCTTCTTGCCGGTGACGGCGGCCAGCACCACAGGCCCTGTCACTTCAGTGCCGGAATTGCTAATGAATATCTTGGCGCCGTTGATCACCCAGCCGCCGTCGACCAGCGCGGCACGGGTCTGGATTGCGCCCGCGTCGGACCCCGCGTTCGGCTCGGTCAGCGCGATCGAGCCGATGCATGAACCGTCCAAAATCGGCTTCAAGAACTTCTCTTTCTGCGCTGGGTTACCGAAGTTGTTCAACAGGCTGGCGACAGAGGAGTTGGCCATTAGCGAGTTAGCGACGGCGCAGTCCACGCGCGCCAGTTCCTCCAGTACGATGACGAAGGAAAGCCATGAACCGCCGCCGCCTCCGTAGGCCTCGGGGTAGGGAAGGCCGGTGAAGCCCAACTCTCCCGCCTGCCGCCAGACGTCGTAGGGGAAGCCCTCTTTTTCCCACAGTTCTTCGGAAATGGGGGCGATGTCGCGCTCGGCGAAGCGGCGTACCGTGTCACGGATCATCGTATTCTCTTCGGTCAACCAGGGGTGCATTGGAGACTCACTTGAATACGGTGGATGAGGCACGGGCAGAACGACGTGCCTTGGCGTCGCTACGTGCGAGAAAGTCGCGAATCCCGGCCCGCGCGTGCGGTGCACCGAAGTTGAGGGCGTAGCTTGCGGCCTCGAATTCGAGCCCTGCATGCAGCGGTAGCTCGACTGCGCGGTTGACCGCGAGCTTCGCCATCTCGACTGCAAACGGATGGTGGGCGGTGAGCGACGCAGCGAACGCGAAGGTCTCGGCGCGCAAATTTTCGGGACTCGCAATGCGGTTGATGAAACCGAAATCGCGACATTCCTCGACCGCGTAGTGGCGCCCGGTGAGAACCATCTCCTTGGCCCGCGTCAGACCCATTTTCTGTACAGCGAGCTGCGTCCCGCCCCAGCCAGGCATCGTGTCGAGCTGGATCTCGGGGAAGCCGAAACGGGCCGTCGCCGAGGCGATGATGAAGTCACACGCCAGCGCGAGCTCAAAACCGCCGCCGAGGGCGTAACCGTTGACCATTGCGATGGTCGGCTTGGCGAACTCGTGCAGGCGCTTGAAGACGCGGTGGCCGGCCACCATGTCGCGGTAGGCAGCGACCGGGTCGAGTTGCACCAATGCCTCGAGGTCGTTGCCGGCGACGAACGCCTTGCTGCCTGCCCCGGTAATGACCACGGCGCGGGTAGCCTCGTCCGCAGCCGCGGCGTCGAGCGCTGCGTCGAGCAGCTGCAGCAGGCCGGGAGCGAAGGCATTGAGCTTGTCGGGCCGGTTGACGGTCAGAAGTCGCACCGCACCCGCCTGTTCGGATAACAACATCGATGGAGCGGCACTCATCTCTTCACAGCACCTTGAGGTAGGTTTTGCCACTCGCCACGACGGTGCCCTTCTGGTTGGTCACGGTGGCGATGAAGATGCAGGTGTTGCGCTCATCTTCCTTCTCGGCCAGATCGAGTCTGGCGGTGACGGTGTCGCCGATGTACACCGGAGCCGTGAAGGTGATGTCATAGCGATGCGATACCGCGCCGGGGTTCGGCGCCTTCGCCGCCATGTAACCCATCACGGTAGCCAGAAAGCCAACCGATAGTGCACCCTGCGCGATGCGCCTCTCAAAACGCGTGGTCTTCGCGTATTCCTCGTTTACATGCACGCCGAAGAAATCGCCGACGATGCCGGCGAAACCGTATACGTCGTATTCGGAGACCGTCTTCGCGAATTCGGCGGTGTCGCCGACCGCGTAGCAGTCCATGTGGGGTCGTTTGGCCATAGTTGTGGTCTCACTTCATTCCGAGTAGATCGGGCAGGAAACGGGGGATCTGTGGAAACGCGATTATCAGTGCCAGGTCGAGAAGCAAGGCCAGGATAAAAGGCATGATGGCCTTGGTTGCCTTCTCCACCGAGACACCACCGATCGACGCCGCGGTAAACAAGCAGAAGCCGATGGGAGGCATGTTGATGCCGATGGCGGAATTGATCAGCACTATCACTCCGAAGACGATTGGGTCGATCCCCATCTTCGCCACCAGTGGCATGAACACCGGAATCACCACTACTATGCTTGAGATCGTCTCCAGCACGGTGTGGGTGGCGACCAGAAATAGGTTAATCAAGATCAGCAACACGACGGCGCTGGTCGTCAGCAACAAAAAGTTGTTAGCGACCCTCGCCGGAATCTGGGCTTCAATCATGTAACGGCCAAGCACGAAGGCCAGGCCCAGTAGAAAGGACACGCGGGTGGTATTGACGGCAGTCTTGGTCAGGATTTCCTTGAAGTGCGACAGGTCAAGGCTCTTAAATACGAAGCGACTGACAACCGTCACGTAGACAGCTGCGACGACACCGGCTTCCACCGGCGTGAAGATGCCACCCAGAATGCCGCCTAGGATGATTAGGGGTGTCAGCAAGGCCAAGAACGCTTGCTTGAACGTGATCCACAGGAGCTTGCCGGAGAAAGGAACCACGGCCGTGTAGTTGCGACGCACGGCCACCACGTAGTTCACGACCATGAACGAGATGACGACCAGCAGCATCGGGATAATGCCTGCGATGAACATAGTGCCTACCGATACGTTTGCGGTGTATGCATACACCAGCATGCTCATCGAGACGGGAGACAGTAACCCCAGTGAGCCGGCAGCGGATTGCAGCGCAACCGCGAACGGCGCCGAGTAGCCCTTCTTGACCATTCCGGGAATCATGACCGAGCCTATGGCCGCGGTGTCGGCCGTCGCCGAGCCCGACAGATCGGCGAAGAACATGCTCGCTACGATCGTGACTTGTCCGATTCCACCGCGCATGAACCCGACGAGCGCTTGCGAAAATTCGATGATGCGTTTCGATACACCACCGGAATCCATGATGGCGCCGGTCAGCATAAAGAAGGGAATCGCTAGCAGACTGAAGTTGTTGAGGTTGGAGAACAGCTGCTGCGGAATGATCAGCAGAGGCGTCCCCGTGGAAGCCAGTGCAATCGTCGCTGCGACGCCGATGCACACCGCTACAGGAACGCCGAGTGCAAGCATGGATAAGCCAAAACCGAGTGACCACATGATGCATCTCCTAAATGTGTTCGGGAATGGCGTGCGCAGCGGCGACGCTGTCCTGGCGCACGCCGGGAGCGAGGTTTGAGACAAGGATGCGAACCGCCGAATGCCAGATCAACAACGCACCGCCGACGGGAATGGACAGGTACGGATAAACCATCGAGATGGGCAGCGACGCAGCCGTCTCCGTGCCCATTAGCGAGACCATCTCACCTCCGAAGATCAGGAAGATCAAACCCAGCGCCAGCACGATGCCATCGGTGAAGTCGGCCAACCATTTTTGAGTGAAGGAAGGCAGCCGATCTACGATGGCTCGCACCTCCGGGTGGGCCCGCATCTTGACGCCGGCCGCTGCACCGAGGCACGTCAGCCAAACGAAGAGATATGCGTCGAGTTCTTCAGACCAGGACAGTGACGAGTGCAGTACGAAGCGAAAGAACACGCCCAGCGCCGCCACCACGACCATCACGGTCAGGAGACCACCGCAAATCGCGAGGGTGATCTTCAGAGCCATGTCGTCTATCCAGACGAGAGTGCGAGCAATCTTTTCCATGAGTGCCTCGCCTATATTACTTCGCCGAACCAGCGCGCCTGGCCGCGGTTATTTCCTGATAATCGGCCGGCCCGTTCGGAATCTTGGCGAGAATCTCGGCGCGGGCGGCGGCGGTGGCGATAACCCAGGGTTTGGTATCGACTTCCTTGACCTGGATACCTTTCTTTTTCATCTGCACGAGTGCATCGTCGTATTGCTTGCGATATTCCTTCAGATCGAACTTCGCCGCTTCGTTGGCTGCGTCCTGCACCGCCTTCTGCAAGTCGGGCGTGAGCTTGGTCCAGCTACTTTTGCTCATCGCCAGCACGACCGGCAGGTAGTTCACGTGGGTGATGTAGTAGTACTTAGCGACGTCGGCGAACTTGTCTTGAATGAACTGCTCGGGCGAGGTATCGGCGCCGTCCACCAGCCCCTGCGACAGTGCTAGGAACAACTGGTTATAGGCGAGTGGGGTGGGGTTGGCGCCAAGTGCCTTGTAGCCCGCGATGTATCCCGGACTCTGCATCACGCGGACCTTTAAGTCCTTTAAGTCGTTCAGCGACGTAATGGGCTTTTTCGCCGTGAAGAGGTCGCGTTCACCCACCGAGATCCAAGCCAGGCCGACCATGTTGGCTGGCTGCATCATGTCGAGAAACTTCTTGCCGACGGGACCTTGCAGCACACGGTTGGCGTCATCTACGCTGTCAAACAGGTAGGGTACATCGAAGATCTCCCACTCCTTGATGGTGTTTACGACTGCGGCCTGAGCAGAGAGCATCAGGTCCTGCGTACCGGTGCGCAGCGCCTCTGTCATCTGGACTTCTCCGCCCAGCTGCGACTGCGGAAAGATCTGCACCTCAATCTTTCCGTTGGTCTTTTGCTTGACGGCCTTGGCGAATTCCATCGCCGTCAATTGGTAGTGGTTGTCAGGCGCGAGTGTGTGGCCCAGTTTCATGACAATTTTGTCGCCAGCAGCAGTCTGGGCGCTGGCGACATTTGCTAGTCCGGCCATCAGCAGGCCGGCAGCCACCACGGTGAGAAGCAAGTTGTTCAGAGTCGAGAATTTGTTCACTTTGTCTCCTATCTAGGTTTGGGTTTCGGGTTACCCGCGCGGCGGCAAGGGGTGCCTGCTGCGAGTGAGTACAGTGTTCACGATTGGCCATTCACCGCGTTAGGACGAAATTCGGAACGTTTTGTACTTTTCTACGCACCGGTGCACCAAAAGCTCGTGAGAACATGAGCTGCGGCCATTCGGTCCTAAGTAAAAACCCGCAGTATGAATCGGTGCGAGGGGATTGAAGCGGGAGGTTTTGTCGCAATGGTGGCGTGTAGCCGAGAAAAATTGCGCTGTTGGTTTGGTTGTGTCGCGTTAGCCGCTGATGGACGTGATTCTGGGGTGGCGATTGCCAGTCCCTCAGGCCAGACGGATTCGCCCTGCCACGCATAAAACTGTTCGGCTGCAAGCCTGCCTCGTCGTGGCACGGTCCTGCGCCGACAGGCTGACGGTCCATACCTTTTGGCAGCCAATCGTTACTAAGCAGCAAGGGTTGCTGGCAGGTCCGACCCGGACGATGCCACTCCACCATTGCCAAGGTGCCGCTCGCTGTTGGGGGAAAACCCCCGCTCATGTTTTATGTTGAGCGTCTGCTTTCGGGTTGGTTGACCTGATAAGGCGTGCAGCCGCTTTGGGTACGTTGCTCGCGGTCACGACCGGCAGCTGTTCAGTCCCCAGTTCAATGAATGTCTCAGCGTCAAGTCTCGGGCGATCACTTCAGGGTGATCTCTGGCTCTTTACGACCAGCAGCGGAAGTTCCCAAACGTCAGCTTTCAGCAAGCTGAGCCTCTCAGTGTTTCACCGGTCAAAGCGCGACGGTTGCCCGGACTCTCTTGAGTAGAGGTGATTCCCGCTGGTTGGATACCAGGTGAACCTGCGATTTCGCACGAGTGACTCCGACACAGAACTGCCGCGAAACCTCGGCCATGATCATGCAATAGTCTTCAAGTATGCGAGGGCCTCGGATACTGTTGAACCAACATGACAATCGAATCGCTGGTCAAGCGCGATATCTGATCGCTTTACCATGGCGCACAGCGGGCGTTCGGTAAAAAATGCATCGCAATAACCCAACGCGGCGGCAGCGTGATGAAAATCGAAAAAGTCATTGGTCTTGAACTGTTGCAGCTTGTTCCAACGAACACAGGCATGGAGGCAGGTGTTAATGTGGATGGTTCTCATGACATCTTTGGTGGCATCCTGCTTGAAGGCGGCAATCAGCAGATTTCGGCAGGCCCGCTCCTGCTCGATCCACTCAGGCTCCCCTCTCGCGGCCGACGAGCCCGTGGCCCTTTGGGCTATCTGATTCAAGACATCGGCAGCCCTCTCGGCGTACAAATCGAGAACACCGTTGAGCTCCAAGCTGTAGGTGTGTTCGAAGCTACGCAATGTGGCCGCGTGCTTCTTGTTTTCCGCGTTCAACCGAACAGCCAGGGTATCGAAACTGTGAGGGATTCGTTCCATCGCACCAATTCGATCAATCATCTCTGTCAGTGAGATGGTCCACATATGGTCGAAGAAGGCCTTCTGCACCGCAAGTTCCGTGGCCGGATCGAACTGCGTGGATGTTGGATGCACGTAACCCAGGACATAGCTGAGCTTGGTCCATACCAGGTGCGGTAATGGGTGGACATTGTCCGTGGTCAGTCTTGAGTGAATGAAGTAGGCAATCTCGGTGCCTATGCGCAAGTCAAAAGGGATTAGGGTTACCCCCCGGCTGAGTTCATCCACCAGAGCGGCCGTAGCGCGCCGCGTCAATGCGTCGCCCTGCTTGAACACTTCGAGAAAGGTACTTTCGCTTATCGGACAGTACGCCTTCCCGTTCGAAACAAGTTGACGGAGCGCGCCGAGAAGCTCCAGGGTCAAGGAATCGCCGCTAACGCCCATCTCGACATCTCGCAAAGCGATCCAGAATTTCAAGTCTAGGTAAATTGCCCGCTTGCGTTCGAGCGAGATTGCCAGCTGGATCTGGCAACTGCGTGTATAGCTTTCGAGAGAAACGTTCGGCGAAGCTCGATGTTGATCGATGGTCATCTTCATAAGCTCGCTCGCGGTGCGATCTCCACGTCAGGCGGCAATCGAAGTTGCGACACGCGCAATCGTGAAGATTTTGGTGCAATCATTCATCAGACGAGTGATTATTTCGGTCGCGTGCGCCTGATCGATCCCATGGAAGAGCTGCGCATCATGCCGAAAATATCGGCACAGGGTGGATTCGTCTGTTCCGCTGGGATGACGGGCTTGTCGGTTGACAGCAAGCCCATTGCAAGTTGGTTGTTTAACCCGACCGTCCACGCCGACACCGAGTCAAATCTACGCTTTTTAATTCCGACATCAAAATCGAAAACAGGTCCGTCGGGCAGCACCGAGACGGGAGCCACGAGGTATTGGCCAAACTGCCCAAGCGCTTTCAAGAATCGTTGACGATTGACGTCATCCAGCGGCTCCATGGTCAAAAGGCGAGCCGGTGAAGTGAATATCTTGCCTTCGCCTCGCCCAGCCGCCGTAAAACTTGAGGAGACCACCCCACGGTAATGCCACGGATTTTTTTTATCGATTCCCAGGAGGGTCGCGATTTGCAACTGTTCGTTTTCGTCCCGTTCACCGAGTCGCTTGCGCCATCCACGGAAAATCTTAGTTCCCGCTTCCGCATTTTCGAAAAACAGCCCAAGTACGGGGGGAGAGTCCTCATATATCGCGTAGAACATGCCACGCCATTTGGCACGATCCCAAAGGCGCAGATTTACAAGCCCGGATGTCGCAAGCTTGCTGTGAGTGACGTAGGTTGGTTGTGCTTCTACCTCCTCCTCTGACAGTTCGACAACCGGCAGTACGTCGACCAAAGGGACTGCACGTTTCATGGGGTACAAGGCGTGTGGCTCACCCAACCGCATCAGCGCAGTGTCGATCCAGCCACGGCTGCTTGGATACCGCTCACCCAAGAGGTTGGCAAGCATCAGCGGAACATTCGTCAGAGAGGCCGCACGGTCAAGTCCACCGTCACCTAGACCAAACAATTGCTGTACCCCTTTGGCATCGGAGATGTGAAAGAGCTGGAGCACGATGTCCATGGCCAAATGTATCCAAGCGTCGGGATTTTGAGCTCCAACACCGGTCGCATCCCCTGCCACGCTGATGTTGAAATGACTTTCACCGCACTCGTCTTCTGTCAGCAACCAGGAAAGCGGTTCGCCTTGGCCCGCCGTGATTGATAGCTGAATCGCATCGCGGTGTGCACACAGACCCCGGTCGAGGCCAGTGGCCAACATCGCTTCAAGAAAACCAAGAAATCCTTCGGCAAACATCAGCGGGTCTCGCGCCGACTCAACTACAACCCGGATAGTGGCTCCCAGGACCTCGGACTGCAGCGCGATGGTTTCTCCGAGTCGCCACTCGACTTGCCGGTCCAACGACATCGCCAAAGGCTGTTTGAGCAGCAGGGCCGCCGTTCGTAACACGTCTTCCTCGGTCGTCTTGACATTGGCGACGACATCGGCTTCGTAGCCAAGAGCCGTCAGCGCGGCATCGGTTGGGAATGGCAGGCTGAATGCCCGGAAGATTTCAGGCAATGCAGCTAGGTCCGCCAGCTGCGTGTCATTTGAACGGAGCGCCGCCAGCGCGAATGCTGCCTGGACCGGCATACCTTCCCTAAGGTCGGGCCCGTCTTGCAGTTTGAGGGCGCGATGGAGCGTGCCCCACAGGTCCAGCCATTGCAGCGCCGTCGGGATATTTCCAAGTTCAATGTCACACCACATGAGGTCGTAGGCGTGGGCCACAGCCCGGGGCGACAACTCCCCCTCGTGGAGGAAGTCGTTGAATACCGTGTTGGTGGCGCACACCATTGCGGACCTTGCAGCCCATGTCAGTCCTGCCTTTTTGTATGCGCCCGAGCACAGGCGCCAGAGCCAAGCTTGGTCATCGATGCTACGGTACTGCCGTAGAGCACTTTGAGCTTTTCCAAGCTGACTGATGGCTTCATAGGGCTCATCGCGTTCAAGGTGGTTGATGGCAAGGTTGACACGGACCTCAACTTTGGCTGCAACACCCGCCCGTGTTGACTTAACGTTGGCCACGTCCTCGGCTATACGTGCAAGCTCGTTATCCATTGGCGCCACTTCCAACAGTACCGCCAACCAGTTGAGCAGGCTGTCGATCGGGTATTCCGGTAGGGAATTGACATCCTTCAAGATCTGCCGGAATTGCGCATAAAGCAGCACTCGATCCGATTCTTGCAGTTCATCCAACAGCTTGAGAAACAGCAAAAGCGTCCTCGCCCAAGCAGCCTGGGTCGGCTGACCCTTCCTTGCCGCCAGAACCTCAAGCGCATCCACAATACGCTTCACGGCAACTTGATGCGCCTGCGACGGCTCGAAACCATCAACGCGGCAACTGCCGCGTACCGCGATCGCCAGGTTCACGAGATAGTCGATGTCCCAAACGGTCGCATCCGCGAGAAACTCGGAAGTCAGGTCAAGGAACCCCTTGCGCAACGCGGCCAGGTCATCGAACCACCAGTAATTTGTCCAAATCTCAAGGTACTTTGCGCGCAATAGCTGGCCCCTGGCACCGAACGTCCCCGCCAAGCGGATGGCGCGCTCGAAACGACCCGACACTTCATCGCGCGGTGAGCCGAGGCCGCGATCCAGCAAGGCCGCCTCGATACAGTCCTCGACCAGTTGGTAGTGCGCGGGGCCATAACGCTGCGGATCGATGATCTGGGCTTCAAGTTCTTGCAACCGCTTCGCGCGCCCAAAATCCTTCGTCCCGATGTTCTTGGAACGCATCCTCTCGAAGTCCCCGATGCCCAAGGTCGCAACGGCGATGTCCGTGTGCTTGGCACTGAGCGTTTTGTCAACGAGCCATGTGCCATCGAGAACTGTCACGGGTATCCCGTATTTGCGCGAGAACTCGTCTTCGGCCTTGCCTTTGCGCTTATCTGGAATGAGCTGATTGCTGACGAAATAGATGCGCGTGTAGGGCCGACCGGTGGACACGATGGACGCGACGTCAGCTTTGAGTTTTCGCGCCCAATCCCGCATTGCACTGAAGGCAAACGCGTAGAAGGCCTCGCCCTTCTCATTGGCTTGACCAACGTACCAGCGTTCGGCAATCGAAGCAGCCACCGCATGCGTGTCCGAATCGACCTTGCTGTCACCGCCGCCTGTCGGGCCTGTCTGCGGGCGCAGGTTGGGGCAGATGAGTTTTTCGCACAATTGGCGGCAGTAGTGTTCAAACTGCTTTTCTTCGCTACGCGAAGTCAGCGATTGCAAGTGATATTCCAGTCGTGAGCGCTCCAGGATAAGGTTCTCCACGCCCACGCTGTCGCTGAACAACTCCGGTCGCCGCTCCCGCATGAACTCCGAAGGCATTGGGAACCTCGTCTGAGGGCGAGTAGCCTCGCTAGGTGCATCAACTGTCTTAACCATGTGATCTTTTTGCCTCAGATTGCTGTGAAACGAATTAGCCCGCGAGAAGTACCATAATTCATTTGTGCAGATCGCAATGGAAACTAGGGGAGGACGTGATCAATTCTGACAGACGGCAGGATTGCTTTGAAGGTCCGCTTTACGGTAACGAAATCAAACAACCGCATGTCCGCTCAGGGCACTCAGGAGTCGTCCACGACCGGCAGCTTTCCGGTTGTCCAGTTTGACTCCAGTCAGAAGCCGTACGTGGCGGTCAACTTGGTGCACCGAGCCGACATTCACGGTCGCAATTTGACCGTCGGTTGTGAATCGCTCGAAGACCTGAGTACTCCCACCGTCTGAAATATGATGACATACAGTCGTTAAACCGTTCAAATCTGGCTCAAATCATCGTGTGGATACCCTGAAAATATGAGGGCTCTCACGCGTAAGCTAGTTTTTTTGGTGGTGGTGTCTCATAAGCGATGAACAATTTACCCAAGGCATGGCCATGCGTAAAAATGTTCAACTCAAATTCAACAGCCGCACAATATTTTGAACTCATAGATGTTGGCGCCGACCGAAAATTGACCATTTAGAGGGAGAAGTGCCGCTCCAAAATTGACCAGGGTGTTCCACT
>DHXL01000215.1:14039-15612 GCA_002415335.1 Oxalobacteraceae bacterium UBA5157 | reverse complement strand
GTGTTGCCGAGCCTGACGACGTGCCTTGCGAATCCGACGGCTGCGGGCTGCACGGTGGTGCTGCCAAGCCTGACGACGTGCGTTGCGAATCCGGCGGCTGCCGGCTGTACGGCGGTATTGCCGCCCTTGGCGATATGCATCGCGAGTCCGACGACAGCTGGCTGCGCGGCGGTGCTGCCGACAGTGAATCAATGCTCCGCGACGCCGACAGCCCCCGGCTGCGAAGTAGTCGCGCCGGTCACGCAAATGACTACTAGCGAGCCGATCGCCCAGGCGATCAATACCACCGTCAATATCATCAACACGTCGACCGCTGCCGTGACCAGTCCCGCTGCTACGGATAACACGAGCGATAAGAATACGCCAACAGCGGACGACAAGAAAGACGACAAGAAGGTCACGGTTGCAACCGATAAATCCGGAGTGAAGAATGATGATGCCGCCAAAAAAATGTACTGCAATTAATACGCTGTTGCTGGCATGGCTCCTTGCCGGGTTCAATGCCTATGCGGTCGAAGTGGGGTCGGTCACGCGCCTGAGTGGCCCCTTGCTGGCGAAGAAAGCGGATGGCACGGTGAAAATCCTGTCGCAGAAATCGATCGTCGAACAAGGCGATACCCTGGTCAGCGAAAAGGGCACGTATGCCCTGATTAAATTCATCGACAACAGCGAAATCACCCTTCGGCCCGATTCGCAGCTGAAGGTGGAAAATTTTTCGTACGACGTGGCAAAGCCGGAAAACGATCATGCCGTATTCAGTCTGATCAAGGGTGGCTTGCGCTGGATCACCGGACTGCTGGGCAAGCGCAACCATGAGCGTTTCGGCTTGACTACGCCAACCGCGACGATCGGTATTCGCGGTACGACCTTCATCGCCGAGTACATCCCGAATGGTCAGCCTGCGATCGCCGCATACGGACCGGCGCAAAACATCCCGGGCAAACCTGCGCTGCCGCCCGGGCTTTATGTGCAGGTCATCGACGGCATGATTAATGTGTCCAACAATGGCGGCTCGCAAAGCTTCGCCGCCGGGCAGTTTGGCTACACGGCCAGCGTCATACAACTACCGGTCATCGTTCCGAGCAATCCCGGCATGCAATTCACGCCGCCACCCGCGTTTTCCTCCAAACCCCCGCCGAAAGGATCGGCAGCTGGCGCCAAGTCGAACACCGTCGATTGCGAGGTCCGTTGAGCTTTCTTGCGCATAATGACGGATGAGTAAGCTTGGTCAGCCGAGCGGATTTCTGCTGATGGGCGCAGGCGCGGCGTTCAGGCAGGAACTTTGCGAAATGATCGCCGAGACGCAGCTATTTTCCGACGCAGACTGGAATGACATCAATGCCCTGGCGGGCTACGTCCAGTGCTATCAGGTTCCGGCCGGTACCGTTGTCTTCAATGAGGGCGACGCCGGCGACTACATGTGCCTGGTCGTCAGCGGGCAGATTGAAATCCTGAAAGAAGACAGCGAAGGTACGCGGCATCGGATCGTCGTGATCGGGCGTGGAAAAACGGTCGGCGAGATGTCGATTATCGACGGCGAGCCGCGCTCGGCGACTTGTGTCGCGGCGCAAGA
>DHXL01000215.1:13124-13888 GCA_002415335.1 Oxalobacteraceae bacterium UBA5157 | reverse complement strand
CTGGCTCTGCACATCCTGGCCAAACTGGCGAAGCTGATGAGCCAGCGCTTGCGTGGCTTGCGCGGCCAACTGGTCGAATACCTCGATCATCCGGAGGATCAAGAGGACGCCTGACCTACCCGGCGTCAAGTGCGCAGCCTCCTTCGGCGTACCGTCTATTTGATGCAAACGGCGCGCACCATCTTGATATCGGTAATTCCGGACAGTACCTTCTCGATCCCATCCATCTTCAGCGTCAGCATGCCATCTTCCAATGCCGCCGCCAGCAGCTGTGCGACCCGCGCATGCTCCTGCAGCAGCTTCTTGATGGGATCGGTGCCGACCATTAATTCATGCAGGCCGACGCGTCCCTTGTAACCGCCGCTGCACTGGTCGCAGCCGATCGCCTGATACAAGGTGAATTCGCCCCTTGCGTTCGCATATTGTTTCTTCCATGTCGCGCGGATCGCCGCTGCCCCCCCCTCTGGATCCTTGATGAAGGTCGCGGTATTCAGGAGTTCAAGGCAATACTCGTTCAACAAGATCTGGATCTCCTGGTCGGTCGGCGTATACGCCTTCTTGCAGTGCGAGCACAGGCGTTTGGCCAGCCGCTGCGCCAGGACGCCGAGCAGGGCATCGGCAAAATTGAACGGATCCATGCCCATGTCCAGCAGGCGCACGATCGACTCGGGAGCGCTGTTCGTGTGCAGCGTGGCAAACACCAGATGGCCGGTCAGCGATGCCTCGATGCCCATCGATACCGTTTCCTTGTCGCGCATCTCGCC
>DHXL01000215.1:12746-12877 GCA_002415335.1 Oxalobacteraceae bacterium UBA5157 | reverse complement strand
GTCTTGCGGTTCACCTGGACCTGGCGCAATCCCTTCTGGGTGATTTCGACCGGGTCTTCCGCGGTCCATATTTTCGTGTCGGGCGTGTTGAGGAAGTTCAGCACCGAATGCAGCGTGGTCGTCTTGCCGGA
>DHXL01000215.1:11114-12593 GCA_002415335.1 Oxalobacteraceae bacterium UBA5157 | reverse complement strand
AGTTTGTCGAGCGGAATCGGTTCGCCGGCTGCCAGGATGCGCATCACGATGTCCTCGACGCCGCCGGAAGAAGGGATGGTCGCGACCCGCAGTTCGATATCGAGCGGCCCGTATTTCTTGAACTTGATCTTGCCGTCTTGCGGCTTGCGGCGCTCGGAGATGTCGAGATCGCACATGATCTTGATCCGCGCCGACAACGCGGCGCGGTAGCTCGCCGGGATCTCGATATACGGTTCGAGCGAGCCGTCCTTGCGAAAGCGGATCCCGGTCTTTTCCTTGCCGGGGCGAGGCTCGATGTGGATGTCGGACGCGCCTTGGCGATAGGCGTCGATGATGATCTTGTTGACCAGCTTGACCAGCTCGTTGTCGGCCGCCGCCGACAGATCGACGTCGGCCGGATCGCTTTCCTCGTCGCCATCTTCCATATCCGACAGCAGGTCGCCGACCGACGTCGTATCGTCGGGGGCACCGTAGAACTGCTCGATCGTCTGTTTGAATTCGCTGTTGGTCGTGACACGAAACACCAGGCTGGATTTGTGGAAAATATTATTGGCAATGCGCGAGCTCTCGATGCGCTCGGGATCGGTCGCCAGCACGACCAACCCTTCCTTGCCGTCGTCGATCGGCATCCACAGATTTTCCTGCACATATTGGCGTTTCAGGTTCTTCAGCAGATCGACCGGCTTCAGCCGATCCTGCTTGAACGGTTCATACGGGACCCCGAAGAACTTCGCGAGCGACTGTCCGATTGCCGATAGCTTGACCTGGAACTCGTTGGTCAACACATCTTCCATGTCGAGGCCGCTGCGTCGCGCAGAGCGCGACGCCAGCTCCAGTTCGGGCGCCGACAGGATGGCTTCCGATACCAGGTTGTCGAATTTCGACCGGACCACCGGCTTCACTTTCTGGCGTTGAGTAAACGCGATCGCGAGCGTCGCACAGAATTCCCTGATGCCTTCTTCTGCCGTCGCGTCAAAGGGACCGCCGCTGCGATTATTGATCAGTTGCACGGCGCCCAGCAGCTCGTCGGTCCGCACGTCGACCAGCGGCGCCACCAGCATTTGCTTGGTGCGGTAGCCGGTGCGAGTGTCCACGCCTTGCAGGAAATGCAGTCCGGGCGAATGCGATTTCAACTCGGTTTCGTCGTAGACGTCGTGGACGTTGACGACCTCGCGCGACAGGGCAACGTAGCCGGCGATGCTTTGGTCGGAAATGGGCAGCTTCAAATCCTTGAATGACTTGAGGCCGGTCTTGATCTTGGATACGATCGCGGTCTTGTCGTGGCTTAGTGCGTAAATAGTCAGGCGGTCGGCATTGAATAGCTCGCAAATATCCTGCGACAGATCGAGCATGATCTCGTCCACATCGCTGGTGGAATGGATTTTGTTGGTGACGGCCTGCAGCCTTTTGAAGAAGCTCAGGCGACCGTCCACATCGCCGCCGGCCGGCTGGTTTTCGAAAACCGCACTCATCTCATCT
>DHXL01000215.1:0-10970 GCA_002415335.1 Oxalobacteraceae bacterium UBA5157 | reverse complement strand
AGGGTGTTGATTCCGCCCGGGTCGTGACGACAGAAAAAAGCGCAAGGCGCCGGATTCGGACTACAATTATTCGTCAAATAAAGGGGAGCGACAGATGGCGACGTTTTCATTCGCTGCAGCAGTTCCGGGCGTGGCACGTCATGTGTTCCCCACACTTGCGATGGATCGGCAAGCGCGAATTCCGACCCCGCATCGGTCGCCGGCATGAAGCTGCAGGTCCTCGGTTGCGCGGGCGGCATCGGCGGACGGGAACGCTTCACGACTTCGCTCTGGCTGGACGCCGATATCCTGTTCGATGCCGGGACCGGATTGACCGGGCTCGATCTCGACCAGCTGACCTGCATCGACCATATCTTCCTGACCCACGGCCATTTGGATCACGTCGCGGGGCTGGCGTTGCTGGTCGATGCGGTGATGGGACGCAGGGCTAGTCCCGTCACGGTACACGCCACGGAAGAGGTGATCGCCTCGCTGAAAAGCAACTTGTTCAATTGGGTGTTGTGGCCGGACTTCACCAAGATTCCGAACGAGCGCGACCCGATCTTGCGCTGGCAGCCGATGAAATACGGTGAAACGATCGAACTCGACGGCAGGCGGATTACGTCGCATCCGGTCAATCATACGGTGAACGCGGTCGGTTATTTCATAAGAAACGAGAAGTCCGGTTTTCTGTTCACCGGCGACATGAGTTCCACTCCGGAGCTCTGGACGGCGCTGACACGAGAAACAAATCTCGGTAAAGTCATTGTCGATTGCTCGTTCTCGAATAGCGAGTTCGATCTCGCCGCGGTGTCGAAGCACTTCTGCCCGCGCTCGCTGATTGCCGACATCGGCCATATGCCGAATACGACCGAATTCCTGATCTACCATCTGAAAGCCGGCCAGGAAGATGTCATCATGGAAGAACTCAGAACCGGCGGCGGACACCACACGTTCCGGGCGCTCAAACGCGATGATGTCTTCACATTTTAAGGATGCGGGGTGGATTTCAGGGCAGCTGCCTTGCTGCCAACCGACCAGCGACTGACGACCACCGATGACAACTCCCAGCTATGAAGAAGTCGCGCAGAGACTGGAAAAACTGACCGAGCTCAGCGTCGAACTCAGCAGCCACCGCAATATTCCCTTGCTGCTGGAAAGGATACTGCGAGCGGCGAAGGACATCACGCGCGCTGACGGCGGCACCTTGTACCGCGTCAGCGCCGACCAGCAAAGCCTGGCTTTCCATATTTCCATCAATGACACGCTGGGTCTGTATCAAGGCGGCGTCGGCGGACAGCCGGTCGACATAGCGGACATCCCACTCGTCGACACCGATGGCAACAGGAACATGAGCGCGGTGGCAGCCTACGCGGCCCATACCCGAGACTCGGTCAATATCGAGGATGTGTATGCGGCCGGCGGCTTCAATTTCTCCGGCATGCGCAAGTTCGATGCGAAATTTCAGTATCACTCGCGATCCTTGCTGACCGTGCCGATGCAGGACCACGAAGGCGAGTTGATCGGCGTTCTCCAGTTGATCAATGCCCGCGATCCCTCGGCAGGCGATGCCGAGGCCTGCCAACCGGGCCCGTTTTCGGAAACCGACCAGCGCTTCATCGAGGCACTCGCGTCGCAAGCCGCGATCGCGATCACCAACCAGGCGTTGATCGCACTGCTCGAAAATCTGTTCGAATCGTTCGTCAATCTGATTAATATCGCGATCGACGAAAAATCGCCGAATACCGGCCGCCACTGTCAGCATGTGCCCGAACTGACGATGATGCTGGCCAGAGCCGTCCATGCGACCGACACCGGTCCGCTCGCGGAATTCAGCATGAACCAGCGCGACCGGCGCGAATTGTGGATGGCCGGCCTGTTGCACGATTGCGGCAAGATCACGACGCCAGTGCACGTGGTCGAAAAATCGACCAAGCTGCAAACCATCGTCGACCGCATTCACCATGTGGATACGCGCTTCGAAGTCCTCAAGCGCGATGCCGAGATCCGCATGCTCAAGCAACGCTGCGCGCCATGCGATCCGCAGCGCGATGCCGAGATCGCGCAAACCCTGCAGCAAGAATTGCGTGCGCTGGCTCACGACCGCGACTTTCTGCGCCGTGCCAACGTAGGGGTGGAGGCCATGCGCGAGGAGGATCAACGGCGCGTGATCGAGATTGCAGGGCGCCGCTGGGTCGGCCCGGACGGCAGCGAGCGGGCTCTGCTCGACGAAGAAGAGGTTGCTAACCTGACGATTCGCGCCGGCACGCTCAACGCGGATGAGCGCACGATCATCAACAATCATGTCTCGGTCACCATACGGATGCTGGAATCGCTGCCCTGGCCAAAGCATTTGAAAAACGTGCCCGAATATGCCGGCGGCCATCACGAGCGGATGGATGGAAAAGGGTTTCCCCGCGGCTTGCTGCGCGAACAAATGTCGGTGCAGGCGCGCATGATGGCAATCGCCGATATCTTCGAGGCGCTGACGGCCAGGGACCGGCCTTACAAGACCGGCAAGAGTCTTGCCGAATCGCTGCGAATACTTGGCGGATTCCGCCTGCGTGGCCATATCGATCCCGACCTGTTCGATGTGTTCGTGCGGCGCAAGGTCTATCTCGAATATGCCGAGCGCTTCATGGATCCGGCCCAGATCGATCAGGTCGATGAAAGCACGATTCCGGGCTATGTGCCCTGATCTCGTTGGTCGATAATCTTCAGGAGAAACCGTGCGACGCATGATGTCAAAACACGGCGCACGCTGGGCGCTCGGTTTGCTGCTGACGCTGCTGGCCGGCGCGCAGGCCGCCGCCTATCTACCGACCACGCTGGTCGACCGCATCGATCTCTTCGTCTACGACATGCGGATGCGCGTGCAACCGGCCGTGATGGATCCGCGCATCGTGATCCTCAATATCGACGAAAGAAGTCTGGCGGAAATTGGCCGCTGGCCGTGGAACCGGGACGTCGTTGCACAATTGGTGGACCAGTTGACCGCGCATTACCATGTCAGGGCAGTCGGCTTCGACGTGGTGTTCGCCGAGCCCGATACCAGTTCGGGCTACGCCACCCTGGAGGCACTGGCGCATGGTGCCTTGAAAGACATCCCGGGTTTCGAACACAAGGTGCAGGCGCTAAAATCCTCGCTCGACTATGACTTGCGGCTGGCCGATGCGCTGAAGGGCAAGCCGGTCGTGCTGGGCTATTTCCTGTCGAATGAACCCGACGCGGTTGCCAAGGGCTTGCTGCCGGCACCGGCGCTGACGTCGGCTGATTTCGACGGGCGCCGTATCGACGCGACGCGCTGGAAGGGCTACAGCGCTAACCTGCCGCAGCTGCAGCACGCGGCGCGCGGCGGCGGATTTTTTAATCCGCTGCCCGACGCGGACGGCGTGATTCGCCGCGTGCCGCTGTTGGCAAAGGTCGGCGACGCTTATTACGAATCGCTGGCGCTGGCCACCACGCGGATCGCCTTGGGCGCGACTGCGGTACGACCGATTTTTCCGAAAGCCGATGTCAATTCCGAAGCGTTTTTGCGAGACTATGGTGCGCTCGATGCGATCGCGCTCAATACTGTGCCGCGCGCGCTGAGAATTCCGGTCGAACCCTATCTCACCGCGTTGATCCAGTTCCACGGCCAGGGCGGGCCGAACGGAGGCGGCTTCCAATACGTGTCGGCGGCCGACGTGATCAAAGGCCGTCTGCCGGTCGACACGCTGGAGCAAAAGATCGTGCTGGTTGGGACCACCGTGCCGGGATTGAAGGACTTGCGCACCGCGCCGGTTCGGCTCGATTACCCGGGCGTGGAAATGCACGCCAACGTGATTTCGTCGATCCTCAATCACGACTTCAAGCAGCGCCCGGATACCGCGGTCGAATTCGAAATCGTGCAGGCCGCCGTGGTCGGGATCGTGCTGATGATCGCGTTGTCTGCGCTGCGCCCAGTGCTATCGATTCTGTTTGCGCTGGCGATGGCGGGCGCAGTGATCGGTTTCAATTTCTGGATGTATCAGTCCTTCAATCTGGTGCTGCCGATGGCCACCGCGCTGCTGCTGATTCTCGCGCTGTTCGTGGTCAATATCGCCTGGGGCTATCTGTTTGAATACCGCAAGGGGCGCGCGATCGTCAGCTTGTTCGGCGAGTACGTCGCGCCGGAACTGGTGGCCGAAATGGCCAGCGATCCGGCACGCTACAGCATGGAAGGCGAGAGTCGCGAACTGACCGTGCTGTTCGTCGATGTGCGGGGTTTCACGACGATCTCCGAAGGGCTGGCGCCGAATATACTGCGTGAATACATCAACCTGTACCTGACCGCGATGTCGGAGAATATCCACCATACTCGCGGCACGCTGGACAAATATATCGGCGACGCGGTCATGGCTTTCTGGGGGGCGCCGGTCGCGTTGCCGGACCATGCGGCGCGTGGCGTTGCGACCGCGCTGCTGATGCAGAGCACTGCGCAGGCATTGAACCAGGACTTCATCCGGCGCGGCTGGCCACAGCTCAAGATCGGAGTCGGCCTCAACACCGGACCGATGCGGGTCGGCGACATGGGCTCCAAAATCCGCCGCGCCTACACGGTGATGGGCGACGCGGTCAACTTGTCGTCGCGGCTGGAAGGTGTCACAAAAATTTATGGCGTCGGTGTCGTGGTCGGCGCAGCGACCAAGCTGGCCGCACCGGATTATGCGTATCGCGAACTGGATCGCGTGAAGGTCAAGGGCAAGAATGAACCGGTGCCGATCTTCGAGCCGCTGGCGCTGGAAGCCGAGCTTGATCCGAGCCGGCGCAATGCGATCGAGCGTTGGCATGCGGCGCTGGCATCGGTCCGCGCGCAGCAGTGGGATTTGGCCGAATCCGAGATCCGGCAATTACAGCGGGATTTTCCGCAGGACGGCCTCTATACGCTTTACTTGGGGCGGATCGCCTATTATCGCGACCATCCGCCGGTTCCGGATTGGGACGGCGTCACGACGTTTGAGACGAAATAGGAGTGCAGATATGAACGAAAGGCGGGTTGCACCATGAAACAGAGTACATCGAGCTGGCTGCTGGCGGTGGTTTTGCTGAGTATCGTGCTGCCGGCGGCAGCGTGGAGCAATCATGCGCTGGGCACGTGGCAGGCGTTGTCAGTGGTGCCGGAAATCCAGAATGCTCCGTCGGTCGCGGTCGAAAGCCTTGGCACGTTCGTCAGCGCCGAAGGACGCGGACTGGAGCAGCTGCTGCGACAGGAAGAGCAGTGGGCCAGAACCCATGTGGCGTTTTACCCGCCACGACCCGATGCGTTGGCGTTCCATCCCGGTTCATCGCCGGCGCAGCAAAGGCAGCGCTTTCTTGGCGCGCTGCGCATCAATCCCGATGCCAAGCTGTCGCTGTTCCTGCAAACCAAACCCGGCGCCGAGCTGAACGGACAATCGGCTCTGCCCTGGACCGAGGTGACGACGTTGCGGCGTGAAACGAGTGCCCGGCGCAACATCTTCCTGCGGTTGCGCGAAGGCGATCGCGTGGCGCTGTCGGATGTCGTCGCCAGCGCATCCGACGAGCCGGACTATGGCTTGGATATCGGGCTGTGGGAAGACAGCGGAACACTGTACGGCAAGCGCTACGGCTTCGGAAAACTCCCGTTCGGCAATCCTGCGCTTGAATTCTCGTCGCAGGCGCCGTTTCATATGGGCTTCTTCCATGAGTCGGCGATCGTCTACAAGGCGGCCGGCTTCCTGCAACGGACTTACCCGGAATACCGGATTCACCTGTACCGCTCGTTGGCATCGTATGCGCTGCGCACCGGCCATCCATATTGGGGCTGGCGCTTCGCCGGCTGGGCGCTGCATTATGTGCAAGACCTGACCCAGCCTTACCACGCGACCGTCTTGCCAGGCGTCAGCGTGCCGCGCATGCTGTGGATCAATACACTCGATTTGCTGAAATTTCATGCGCCCAAAGTGCGGATCATCAGGCTGGTCTCGAACCGCCATTTGGCCTTGGAAAACTATCAGAACTGCAGGATGAGGGCTGCGTATGAACGGCACGACATGAACGACGCGCTGCTGCGAGCGGTCCGCGATACGGCCGCCGATGGCAACTATCCGCCGTACGCGGATGATGCAGCGCGGCAGGTAATCAGCAGCCAGGCACATGCTGCTGCGGATGCCGCCGATCGGACCCTGGAGCGCCGGCTGCCGGCCAAATTTGTTTCCGATCCGGCGTATGTGGTGGGCGAAACCGAGGTGGGGCTCGATCTATTTGTGCTGGTCAAGACTTTGCCACCGACTGCGCAGGACGACATGACGAATCTGGTTGCCGGATTGATGCGGCATTTCGGCGAGCATTCCCGTTCGCTGGTCCGCTCCCTGTTGGTGGCGGCAAGAAGCTGAACGTCGCGGCCTATCAAGACAAGCTCCGCGGCGTTCGGCGATCTGGCGATCGGTCAGGAAATTTCCCCGACCCGGTGGCAGGCTACTAGCCGTCCTTCGAATACCTGCAGCAGCGGGATCTCTTGCCGGCAGCGTTCGACCGCATGCGGGCAGCGATTGTTGAACGCGCAACCGGGTGGCGGCGCCAGCGGTGACGGCAGTTCGCCGGACAGCATGATTTTTTTCTGGCGCTGCGCCGGATCGATGTGCGGCGTGCTGGCGAGTAAAGCCTTGGTGTAAGGATGGAGCGGGCGGCTGAAAAGCTGTTCCTTGCTGGCATGTTCGACGGTCTTGCCGAGATACATGACCAGTACTTCATCGGCGATATGTTCGACCACCGCCAGATTGTGCGAGATAAACAGGTAGGCGACGCTGCTGCTGTCCTGCAAATCCATCAGCAGATTCAGCACCTGGGCCTGGATCGATACGTCCAGCGCCGACACCGGCTCATCGGCCACGATCACCCTCGGGTCGAGCATCAGGGCACGTGCGATCGCAATGCGCTGCCGCTGGCCGCCCGAAAACATGTGCGGGTAACGCCCATAATGTTCGGGGCGCAAGCCGACCTTTGCCATCATCGCCTGCGCCTTTTCGCTGCGCTGCCGCCTGCTCAAATCGGTGTTGATGATCAGCGGCTCTTCCAGCATCGCGCCGACCTTCTTGCGCGGATTCAGGCTCGCATATGGATTCTGGAACACCATTTGCACCAGCGGCCGCACGCGTTTTTTCATCGCGCGGTCGGCGTGCGCGATGTTGACGCCATTCATCCACAACTCGCCGCCGCTCGGCGGTTCGATCATCGTGATCTGGCGCGCCAAGGTGGACTTGCCGCAACCGGATTCGCCGACCACCGCCAGCGTCTTGCCGGGGCGCAGGATGAACGACACGCCATCGAGCGCGCGCGCGGTCGCTTTCGGTTTGAGGAAACCTTGCGATACGCTGTAATGCTTGGCCAGGTTCTTGGCCTCGAGCAGGATATCCGGAGTACTCATCATGCTGCCTTTTGCCAATTGTTGGTGGGCCGGCCCGCCTCATCGAGTGGGAAGTGGCAGCGCACCTGGGCACCGTCGGCGCCGCTTAATGCCGGCCGCTGATCGCGGCAGCGTTCGGTGGCATAGGCGCAGCGCGGACTCAGCAGGCAGCCGCTGGGCCGATCGTACTGGCCGGGCACGACGCCGGGTAGGGTTTGCAGGCGGCGGCGGCCGACATTGTGTTCCGGCAGTGCGGCCAGCAGCGCTTGCGTGTACGGATGGCGCGGCGCGTTGAAGATGTCCGGTACGCGGCCAGTCTCGACTACCTGGCCGGCATACATCACGACCACGCGTTGCGCGGTTTGCGCGACGACGCTGAGGTCGTGGGTGATCAGCATCAATGCCATGCCGCGCTCGCTCTGCAGTTGCAGCAGCAGCTCCAGCATCTGCGCCTGCACCGTGACGTCGAGCGCCGTGGTGGGTTCATCGGCGATCAGCAGGCGCGGGTTGCAGGCAATCGCCATCGCCACCATCACGCGCTGGCTCATGCCGCCCGACAGCTGATGCGGGTAGGCGTCGAGCCGGCGCTCGGAGTCGGGAATATCGACTTGCTTCAGCAATGCCAGTGCGCGTGCGCGCAATGCTTTTTTCGAGCCGCCTTCGTGCACGCGCAAGGTCTCGATCAATTGATCCGCTACCGTAAAACACGGATTGAGACTGGTCATCGGGTCCTGGAAAATCATCGCGATGTCCTTGCCCAGCAGCCCGCGCCTTTCCTTGTCGCCCATGCCCAGCAGGTCGCGACCGTCGAAGTCCATGCGGTCCCCGGTGACGCGGCCCGGGTAGTCGATCAAACCCATTAATGCCAGTGAAGTGACGCTCTTGCCGGAACCGGATTCGCCGACGATGCCGATCACCTCGCCCTGATCGATGGTGAGATCGAGGCCATCGACTGCAGTGAACGGTGCTTCTTCCGCGCCGAATTCGACGCGCAGGTTTTTGATTTCTAACAAGGCCATGATGGTCGTTTACCGTTTCAGTTTCGGGTCGAGCGCATCGCGCAAACCATCGCCCATCAGGTTGAACGCCAGCACCGATATGACGATGGCAAGGCCCGGCAAAGTGACGACCCACCACGCGCTGAGGATGAATTCGCGCGCGCTGGCCAGCATCGAGCCCCATTCCGGGGTCGGCGGTTGTGCGCCGATACCGAGGAAGCCGAGTGCGGCGGCGTCGAGAATGGCGGAGGAGAAGCCGAGCGTGGCTTGCACGATCAGCGGTGCCGAGCAGTTTGGCAGGACGCAGTTGAACATGATGCGCAGTGTGCCGGCGCCGGCGATGCGCGATGCGCTGACATAATCCTTGGACATCTCAGTGATCACCGCGGCGCGCGTCAGCCGCACATAATGCGGCACCAGCACGATCGCGATCGCGTACATGGCATTGATCAGGCCAGGCCCGAGAATGGCGACCACGGCGACGGCCAGCAACAGGCTGGGCAGGGCCAGCATGATGTCCATCAAGCGCATGATCGCTATTTCCACGAGGCCGCGGAAATAGCCGGCGACCAGCCCGAATGCGATCCCGAGTCCGAGTGAAAGCGACACCGATACCAATCCGATGACAAGCGAGAGCCTGGTACCGTAGATCAGCCGAGACAGGATATCGCGGCCGACCGAATCGGTGCCGAGCAGGAATTTGCTGGTGCCGCCCTCCTGCCAGGCCGGCGGCACGAGCGTGGCGTCGCGATATTGCTCGATCGCCGAATGCGGCGCAATCACGTTCGCCAGCAGGGCCATGGCGACCATGGCGGCGACGATCACAAGACCGATGACGGCGCCGCGATTCTGTCGAAAATAATTCCAGAATTCGCGCAGCGGGTGGGGAGGGGCGCTCGGCACGGCAATCGAAAGGGTCTGGTTCATGCGCTGTGCCGAATCCGTGGGTTGATCACGCCGTACAGAAGATCGACGATCAGGTTGACGATGATGATGATGGTCGCCGACAGCAGGACACCGCCTTGCACTACCGGGTAGTCGCGTCGCTGAATCGCTTCCACCAGCCATTTGCCGATACCGGGCCATGCAAAGATCGATTCGGTCAGGATCGCGCCCGCCAGCAGGGTGCCGACTTGCAGTCCGATCACGGTAATCACCGGAATCAGCGCATTGCGCAGCGCATGCACGCCAATCACCCGCATGCGCGACAAGCCTTTGGCGCGCGCGGTCCGCACGTAATCTTCGCGCAGCACTTCCAGCATGGCAGAGCGCGTCATGCGCGCCACCACTGCCAGCGGGATCGTGCCGAGCGCAATCGACGGCAGGATCAGGTGCGAGACGGCGGACTTGAATGCCCCCGGTTCGCCCGACAGCAGGCTATCGATCAGCATGAAGCCGGTGACCGGCGGCAGGTCGTACAGGATGTCGATCCGGCCGGATACCGGGGTCCATCCGAGCGTCACGGAAAATAGCAGGATCAGCAGCAGCGCCCACCAGAAAATCGGCATCGAATAACCGGTCAACGACACGCCCATCACCGAATAGTCGAGCACCGTGTTGCGCTTCAGCGCCGCCAGGATGCCGGCCGGCAGTCCGATCAGCAGCGCCATCAGCATGGCGCAAAAAGAGAGTTCCAGCGTAGCCGGAAACAAGGTCACGAACTCGCGGAAGACAGGTTCTTTGGTGATGATCGAATAGCCGAGATCACCCTTCAACACGTTGCCGAGGTAATCGAAATATTGCACGTACAGCGGCCGGTCGAGGCCGAACTCGTGCAGCAGGCGCGTGTACCGCGCGGCGTCCATGCCGCGTTCCCCGGACATGGCTTCGACGGCATCGCCGGGAATCATGTGGATCAACGAAAACACCAGCAGCGTAATGCCAAGAAAAGTCGGAATGACCAGGCCGGCACGGCGTAGGAGGAATCCAAACATTGGGGTACCTGTTCGATTGAGGGTTGAGCGCCGCCAGGTTGCCTCGTGAGCACCGTTTGGTTCAATGGAGCGGGATTATACACAAGGGCAAACGCCTTGCGCCATCATTCCGACCCCTCCCGCCAAGGCGAGGGGGCGTGTCCGCACGATAGCGAGACGGACAGCTCGCTATCGTGCGTGACCCTACTTGACCAGGTCAACCCGGTTGAAATAGTGGTGGGCGGTCGGATCCATCTTGAAGCCGACCACTTCCTTGCGCATCGGCGTGTAGCGTATCGAATGGGCGATGTCGACCTGCGGCGCCTCTTCATGCACGATTTCCTGCGCTTTTTCATAGAATTTGGCGCGATCGGCTTGCTTTGGAGTCGCCTTGGCTTTCTGGATCAGGGTCTCGAAGTCCTTGTTGCACCAGCGCGAAACGTTGCCGCCGCCCTTGACCGCCTCGCAGCTCAGGATGGGGCCGAAAAAGTTATCAGGATCTCCATTGTCGCCGGACCAGCCGAACATCATGGCTTGCTGCTCGCCGGTTTTGCTGCGCTTGCGGTACTCGCCCCATTCGTAAGTGGTCAGTTTGGTCTTGACGCCGATTTTGCCCCAGTCGGCCTGAATCAATTCGGCCATGCGCTTGCCGTCCGGATTGTACGGACGGGTGACCGGCAGATACCACAGCTCGAC
>DHXL01000166.1:1095-4430 GCA_002415335.1 Oxalobacteraceae bacterium UBA5157 | reverse complement strand
ATCACCGGCACCGGCACGCCCTCGTCGAGCGCCGCCGCGACCGTCCAGCGCCCCTCGCCGGAATCCGATACGCGGCCCGCGTAATTCTCCAGGCCGGGATCAGCCAGCAGCGCGGCCGCGGTGAGATCAAGCAGCCACGATCCAATCACGCTGCCGCGGCGCCACACCTCCGCGATCGCGGGCAGGTCCAGCTCATACTGGTAATATTCGGGATCGCGCATCGGCGTCGTCTCGGCATCCGTGGCGTGCTGCCGCTTGCCGGCATTCGCGTTGCGCAGGATGTTCAGTCCCTCTGCATACGCGGCCATCAGCCCGTACTCGATGCCGTTGTGGACCATCTTGACGAAGTGGCCGGCGCCTTGCGGCCCGCAGTGCAGGAAGCCCTGCTCGGCGGTGCCGTCGCGCTGCTCGCGGCCTGGCGTGCGCGGTGCCGAGTCGATGCCGGGGGCGAGTGCGGCAAAGATCGGCGCAAGATGCCGGACGATGTCCGGGTCGCCGCCGACCATCAGGCAGTAGCCGCGATCGAGTCCGGCGACGCCGCCGCTGGTCCCGACGTCGACATAATGAATCCCTTGCCGTTTCATCTCGGCGCCGCGCCGAATATCATCGCGGTAGTACGAATTGCCGCCATCGATGACGATGTCGCCGACCTCCAGCAGCGGGCTCAATTCCGCCAGCTCCCGGGCGACTACCGCGGCCGGCAACATCAGCCACAGCACGCGCGGCTTGACCAGCTGCGACACAAGACTCTCGAGCGAATCGGCGCCGACCGCGCCCCGCTTCTGAAGTGCGGTGATGGCCTCGGCATGGGTGTCGTGCACGACGCATTCATGGCCTTTTTGCATCAGCCGTTGCGCCATGTCGCTGCCCATCCGTCCCAACCCGATCATGCCTAATTGCATCGTTATTCTCCTTGGATGTTGTTGCGCTTCATTTCCGAAGGCCGGGTAGCGCCGACGCACTCCTTGGCGGACAACGCGGCGGCAGAACTGGTTCATTTATTTCGAACGGTGTTTCGGTAATCGGGTCGAACAACAGCGCGTCGCCAAAGCCGCCATCTCCTAGCTTACACGCGCGCTTGCGGCCTTTCTGTACGCTGCCCAACACATGGCATGATGTCGCAATGGTGTGACGCGGTATCCGCCCGCGCCGGCCGCCACGGCGGCGTGCGGTGACGCACCGACGCGCGCCGCGCGCAGCGCATAATGTGGGAACGGACGCTTGATCATGCGCGCGCCCGTGTGCTGAAAAGGTCTCCAGACGCTCGGCAAATCTTTCCAAGGATTAATTATGGCTCTCCATCATGCGTTGTCGGGTGAACTGATCGACATTCGACCGCTTCGAAGCAAACTCAAGGACGCACCCACGCAAACGCTCTACAAGTCGGACCATCTGGAAGTATTTCGCATGGTCCTTCCTGCCGGCAAGTCGATGCCTGCGCACCAGGTGGCCGATGAAATCTCGATCCAGTGTCTCGAGGGCAGCATCGAACTGGCGGCAGTCGGAACGACCCAGCAGATGCGTGAGGGCGACTTGATCTGCCTGGCGGGCGGCGAGCGCCACGCGCTGACGGCAGTAGAGGATTCGTCGGTCCTGGTCACCGTCCTGTTGCATCGCAAGTAGCCGTTTTTCGCGACACGTTCTTCGCATATGACTGGCGACATTGCAGCGGACGCACCGCTTGTCTGCACGATTGGCCACTCCAATCGACCGCTCGATACGTTCCTCGATCTGCTTCGAGCCAATCAGATTGTCCATGTGCTTGATGTGCGGACTGTGCCGCGATCGCGCCACAATCCGCAGTTCAATCGAGACGCGTTGCCGGTATCCCTGGGTGCTGTCGAGATTGCTTACACCCATGTTCCGGGCCTCGGCGGCTTGCGCCACGCACGGGCCGATTCTGCCAATGCCGGGTGGCGCAATCTCTCATTTCGGGGCTATGCCGATTACATGCAATCGCAGGAGTTCGCCGGTCATGTCGAATGGGTCGCCGAGCTGGCGCGCAGCGAGCGTTGTGTCTTGATGTGCGCCGAAGCAGTGCCCTGGCGCTGTCATCGCTCGCTGATCGGCGACGCGCTGCTTGTGCGCGGCATTCGGGTTGAAGATATTATTGGTGCGAAGGCACGCAAGCCGCACGTTTTGACCGCGTTCGCCTGCGTCGAGGGCACGCAAGTCACGTATCCGCCGCCATCCCCGGCCGATACCGATACCGCCGCCTCGCAAGACGGCACCTTGATCGGAGATAAACCATGCTTCAGCGAACCCAATGAGTAGCAGAATCAAGGCCGGCAATGTCAAGCTGAAACGGGCATACGAGCCTCCCACCCGCGACGACGGCATGCGCATCCTGATCGACCGCTTATGGCCGCGCGGCGTGAAGAAAGCCGACGCAGCCCTGGATCAATGGGTAAAGGATCTTGCGCCCAGCACCGCGTTGCGGAAGTGGTTTGGACACGATCCGGCGCGCTGGCAGGAATTCCGGATCCGTTATGCCGAGGAAGTGCGCCAGCATCGCGCGCAGCTGAGGCAACTGCGCGCCCTGGCGCGCACGCGCCCGATCACGCTCGTGTATTCCGCCCATGACCGGGTACACAATGACGCGGTCGCGTTAAGAGACGTTCTTCTGGGCAGGAACCCGAGGACAAGGCACTGAGATGAGAAACCGGCATGGGTGAAACGGACTATCCGACCCTGACAGGATTGCTGAGCGCCGTGCGCCAATGCCGCGCCTGCGAGCAACACCTTCCGCTTGGCCCGCGCCCGGTATTGCAGGCCGGCGCTGCGGCGCGCGTCCTGATTGTCGGCCAGGCGCCCGGCGCCCGCGTGCACGCGACCGGAACGCCGTGGGATGATCCGAGTGGAGAACGCTTGCGCAAGTGGATGGGCATCGACGCCGCCCGCTTCTATGACGCGTCGCAAATCGCGATCATCCCGATGGGATATTGTTATCCGGGGCGGGGCAAGGGCGGCGACTTGCCACCGCGCCGCGAATGCGCGGCCTTGTGGCTCGATCATTTGCTGGGCAAGCTGCCGCGGATCGAGTTGACGCTGTTGATCGGGCTGCATGCGCAACGTCACTTTCTGGGCAATCGGCGCAAGCAGTCATTAACGGAAACGGTCAAGGCGTGGCGCGAGTTCGCACCGGAATATCTGCCGTTGCCGCACCCCTCGGCGCGCAACACGCCATGGTTCCAGCGCAATCCCTGGTTCGAACACGATCTCTTGCCGGTGCTGCGCGAGCGGATCCAGTCGCTCTCCGACCAACATGCAACATCATCGAGGACGGTGAAATGAGACGACCCGTATTCTTCAACCTGACCCAGATTCAAATGCCG
>DHXL01000166.1:393-990 GCA_002415335.1 Oxalobacteraceae bacterium UBA5157 | reverse complement strand
GCGTCTATCTGCTCGATCGATCGCTGCGCGACCCGCAATCCTACGCATGGGTCGCGCAGCTGTTCGCGCAGGCGGCGTTCAAGGTGGTTGCGCTCGCCTTCATCTGGGCCCTGGCACACCATCTATTCGCCGGCGTGCGCCATCTGCTGAGCGACATCGACATTGGTTCCCGCTTGCCGGCCGCCCGGCGTAGCGCCTGGAGCGTCAACCTTGGCGGGCTCGCCGTAGCGCTGCTGGCTGCCGGAGCATTGTTTTGAGACGCGCCGTTGCCGGCCTGCGCGCGTGGCTGGTGCAGCGCGTGACAGCGGTCTACCTGCTGCTGTTCATCGTGTTTCTGCTCGCGCATTTCCTGCTTGACCGGCCGACGTCGTATCTGGCCTGGCATGCCTGGATCGCGAGTCCCGCGGTCGGCGTCGCCGTGTTCGTTTTCTGCGCGGCGTTGCTGGCGCACATGTGGGTCGGCCTGCGCGATGTCATCCTCGACTATGTCAAGCCGCTTGCGGTTCGCGTGGCGGCGCTGGCGTTGCTGGGTCTCGGCCTGATCGGGCTGGGCGCATGGATGATTCGCATCTTGTGGCGGGCGCACGGCTAACGTGC
>DHXL01000166.1:0-223 GCA_002415335.1 Oxalobacteraceae bacterium UBA5157 | reverse complement strand
CGGGCGCACGGCTAACGTGCCTTTCAAATAAGGCAGGAATCGGGAGACACAATGAAATTTTCAATTTTTCGCTTCAATCCGGAGCAAGACAAGAAACCCACCATGCAGGACCTCGAGATCGCGCTGTTACCGAGTGACCGGATGCTGCTGGATGTCCTGCTGCGCATCAAGACGCAGGACGATTCCTTCACGATGCGCAAATCCTGCCGCGAAGGCGTGTGCG
>DHXL01000103.1:2139-6950 GCA_002415335.1 Oxalobacteraceae bacterium UBA5157 | reverse complement strand
TCGCCGAATAGCCATTCTTTTCGCCACAAGTTAGACGCATGCGCCGGCCATTGCCTCCCATTTCCTTGCCGCCGTACGGGACCCGAAGCATGGACCAGGCATGTCGCGAATCCAGGGTTTTTTTGACCTAGATCAGTGAAGCTTGACGTTTCCATAACTATGCTGGCACTACTTGTTACCGGTCCTCGGTGAACAAATCCATCTCTGGCGAAAGCCGGTCTGCGCGCGTCCGCTGCCGCAACCATGGCCTCTCCCGGTTTTCGCCGGCGGATGGCAGATGAGCCAACGGAGAAGCCGGACACATCCAAGGAGCGAATCATGCAGGCAGTCAAATGGCCACCGGAGATGTCAGTGGGCGTGGCGGCGATGGATGACGCGCACAGGGCGTTGCTGGAGGAATTGTCGCGTCTGGGCGCCGCGCCGGACGATCAATTTGCGACCGGCTTCCTGGCATTGATTGCTGCGGTGGAGCGCGACTTCCGCAACGAAGAAGAGCTGATGGAGCAAATCGATTTCCCCGCGCTGCGCTGCCACCGCGAACAGCATGCGCGGGCTTTGAGCGGGTTGCACCATGTCGCCCCGCGCGTGATGCGGGGCGATCTCGCCGCAGGGCGGGAAGCCGCCAAGCTATTGCCACAGTGGTTTCTGGTCCATTTGTCGACCATGGATGTCGCACTGGCGGCTGCGCTGGACGCGGCTGGCCTGCTGACCCAATAACGGTCTTCCCGTATTCCCGGAGCGAACGCGGGCTGATCAGCGTCGTGTGATAACGACGCGCCGATCGTGCCGGCCTCGATTCGGCGCGACCTGCGCGGCTGCGCGTCCGGCAACGATGCTCCCGGGCTACCGCCATTCACCGACGCGCCGCCGTCATTCACCGAATACAGCGAGACATTCGTCTCCACATCCATTATCTTGACCCCGTTGGTTCACCAACGCCTCAAGCCTTCGGCAGGCATCAGAAAGCACGCGGACAAACGGCCGGACAAGCCACGAAAGGAAAGATATGTTTCGACCTCTTGGGAATCACGACTATCACGCACACTGGGCGCGAAAGCGGCTGGTGCTGGGATTGATACTGATCATCGCCGGATCCGTGTTCCTGGCAGACCGGCTCGCCATCATCGATACCGGCTTCGTCTGGCGTTTCTGGCCGGTCGCGATCGGATTGGTCGGTTTGGCCAGAATCGTCTCCGCAAGAAAACTGACGCATGTCGTCAGAGGCGGATTCACGATGGTTGTCGCGTTCTGGGTCTATGCCTGCATCGAACATCTATTCGGGTGGACCTTTCGGTCCAGCTGGCCGATCATCGTGATTAGCTATGGCGTCAGTATCGTGCTGCGTGGCTTGCTGGCCAATTCGAGGAATGCCAACCAGGGGTCAGTACCATGAACCACCGCTTTCGCAACCAACGGCGCATCCTGTTCGGCGTATTCATCATCATCATCGGCGCGCTGTCCTTGCTGGATAACCTGCACCTGTTCGATGCGCGCGACGTCTTGCATTTTTGGCCGATGGCCTTCATCGCGTTGGGTGTGCTCAAGATCGTTCAAACACGCCATGCGTCCGGTTATTTCGTCGGTGCGGCACTGATTGCCGCGGGCGTCGTCCTGACGCTGCAGTCGATGGGCATCATCGCCTTCCGCTGGCGCGACTGGTGGCCGGTGCTGTTAATCGCGGGCGGCGTCCTGGTGATCTTCAGGGGGTTGTTCGGCAGACGGCTGGCGTGCCACGACGCCAAGATCCGACCGGTTGACGGAAGCGAGACCTATGTCGATGCGGTAGCGGTCATGAGCGGCAATCACATGAAGAACGATTCGCAGGATTTTCGCGGCGGAGAAATAACCGCCGTGATGGGCGGCGCCGAACTCGATTTGCGCCATGCGTCGATTCAGGCCGGCGCCACGATCCACGTCTTCGCGATGTGGGGCGGAATCGTCATCAAGGTCCCGGGCGACTGGTCGGTTGTGACCAATGGCGTCCCGCTTCTCGGCGGCATCGAAGACAAGACCGTGCCGCCGCCGAACCCCGTCAAACGGCTGGTTATTGAAGGCTACGCCATCATGGGCGGCATCGAGATCAAGAACTAGGGCCGGCGCGATTCATGCACCCGGTTCTCTCCGACGTTCGCAAGTTGCTGTGGTACATGGCTGCCTGGCTGCTGACCGGCGTGCTGATTGCCGCTTTGCTCGTCGCGACCGACCTCGCCGGATGGGCGAATGCGTTGTTTTTTGCGATTCCGGTGTCGATCGTCTACGGATTCGTCGTATCGTCCGCCTACTATGTTTGCCGCTCGCTGCCGTTTGCGCGGCGGCACGGGTTTTTTGCCGTCGCCGTTTTTGGCGCCGCTTCGGTGCTGTCAGGATTCGCATGGCTGGCGATTTGCGAGGGCTGGAATCTGATCGGACGCTTGCTAGGCGAGGATTGGACCACGATTGCCATCTCGCAGCATTTGGCGGTCGTACTCTTTGTGGCTGGATTTGTCTTCTATTTGCTATCGATCCTGGCGCACGACGTGCTGATCGTGATTGAGAACGTGCGCTCGGCGGAGCGTAGGGAGGCGGAATCGCGCGTGCTGGCGCGCGACGCAGAATTGCAGGTTCTGCGCACGCAGATCAACCCGCACTTCCTGTTCAATAGCCTGAATTCGATCAGCGCGCTCATCACCATCGACGGCCAGGCGGCGCGCGCCATGACGATCGAACTGGCGCAGTTCTTCCGTCAAACGCTTGCCCTGTCAGAACGACAGTATATTCCGCTAGCCGATGAAATTTCGCTCTGCGAACATTATCTGGCGATTGAAAAAATTCGATTCGGCAAGAAGCTGGACAGTGAAATTCTGGTTGCGGAAAATGCACTGCGCGCATACATTCCGCCGATGATGCTGCAGCCGCTGGTGGAAAATGCGATCAAGCACGGGATACGCGATCTGGTGAACGGTGGCGTGATCAGGATCAATGGCTTCGTCCGCGATCACTGGCTGCACGTTTCGATTGACAATCCGGTGGAGACGAACCCGACCGCGATTGCCGGAAATGGCCTGGGCCTGAGAAATATCCAGCAGCGATTGGCCACGATATATGGTGAGCGAGCCCGCGTAGCATGGACCCGGTCAAACGGACTGTTTTCAGTGGAATTGGCGATCCCGCTCACATACCACGCATCGATCGACGAAAGCTGAGGCAATGACTAGACCGATACAAGTCCTCATCATTGACGATGAGCAGCTGGCGCGCCGCCTGACGCGTGAATATCTGAGCAAGCACGCCGATGTCGAAATCATCGGGGAATGTGAAAACGGGCTGGCTGCGGTGAAGGACATCGACGCACTGCATCCGGATTTGATTTTTCTCGATATTCAAATGCCGAAGCTATCGGGTTTTGATGTGCTGGAACTGACTGGAAGAAATTTCGGTGTGGTTTTCACGACAGCGTACGATCAATATGCGCTCAAGGCGTTCGACCTCCATGCAGTCGATTACTTGCTCAAGCCCTTCTCCCAGGCACGATTTGACGAGGCTCTTGCGCAAGCCAGAAAAATGCTGCATCAAGGGTCATCGGCACTCGAGAAACTGATCGCGCATCCTGCGGGGACACTGGAGCGGATATTGATCCGCGACAGGAACCAGGTGCATGTCATTCCGGTGGCGACTCTCGATTATGTTGAAGCGGAGGACGATTACATCCGCATCTTCTCTGATGGAAAATCGTTTCTGAAAACGCAGAGCCTGTCCGAGCTCGAAACGCAACTTGACCCAAAGAAGTTTGTCCGCGCCCATCGCTCATACATCATCAACATCGAAAAACTGCAGAGTATCGAACGCCACACGAAAGACAGTCAGGCCGCCCTGCTGCGCAGCGGAAAGCAGATCCCGATCAGCCGCACCGGGTATGAGCGCATCAAGGCGATGCTATAGGGTGTGTCGAGTGGAGGGGAATGACGCTGCCGAGATTCGATAATGGAGGGCGGGCGAGGCCCCCCATTATCGTGCCGAGAACCGTGCGCTATCAGGTAGGGGACTTGGCCTTCTGCTTGGCTGCTTTAGCCTCGGCGGCAGCGGCCTTCTTGGCGGCTTTTGCATCGGCTTCGGCTTTCTTCAATGTCGCCTTGGCGTCATCGATCGCTTTGGATCTAGCATCCTTGGCGTCTTTCTTGCAGGCTTTTGCGTCGTCTCCGGATTTCTTCTTGCACTCGGCGATCGCCGCTTTGTAATCCGCGTTGGCTTTCTTCTTGGCTTCCTTGTAGTCGGCCTTGGCGTTCGTCTTGCTTTCAGTCGCCGCCGCTGTCTTCTTGGTTTCTGTGACGTCGGTCTTGGCCTCCTTCTTCGTTGCAGTCGATTCGGCTTTTGCCTTTGCGTCCGGCGTCGGCGCGTCTGCCGCCGCGACGTGGAGGCTCAATGAAAGGGAAAAAAGGCCGGCGATCAATGCGGGTAGCAATTTGCTCATTACGGGACTCCTGGAAAATACCACGTTGAGAAAAAATATGAAATACCGAAAACTTTTCCTTAACGCGCCAGTGCCGGAATGGTTGACCACCAAAATGAACATTTGCTGCCTGGCGGGTCCCGCAGCCGGTTATTCTGCCAGCGGCGAGCGGCGAGCGGAGACGGATCTTTTCTATGGATACGGTCTATGGATCTCCCGGACCCGAATATTCGCACTATTCGCGCGGCGCGCATGGAACTCCGTTGCGAACAGCTAATCACATAGATGCAACGACCCACCGAATAGCTTTCGCGGCATTGCTCCTGACAAATTCTCGTCAAGAAGGAACAGAAGGCTAGTAAGCATCCATCAACCCATGGAGAAT
>DHXL01000103.1:0-2120 GCA_002415335.1 Oxalobacteraceae bacterium UBA5157 | reverse complement strand
CTCTTAAGAAACACTAAGAGGGATCGGCAGGCCCCCGTGAGAATGAGCTTGGGCCCGCCGACTTCGCGTCAGTGTTTCGAGGTCTCGCTCGATTCCGTATTCACTATTTCATGCATCGATTCGGCGAATTCGTCGATTTGCCGATTCACTTCATCTTTGCCGATGCCGTAGACTTCCTGAAGTTTTCCTGCCAGCCGCTCACGCCTTCCGGCTACGACATCCAAGTGGTCGTTGGTCAGTTTGCCCCATTTCTCCTGGACTTTGCCCCTGAGTTGCTTCCAATTTCCTTCGATCCGATCCCAGTTCATCGTTTTCTCCTTGATAGTCTCGCTGTGTGGCGTCGCGCGATTGATGCGGCGCAACCCCCGCGCGTTGCTGGTCGCAACGCGCCGGGAAGCAGGTTCTTGAAGCGCAATGATGGAAGTGTTTCAGGCGCAGCTATTTGACGCGCATGTCGTTCTTGACCGCTTTCACCCCTTTGACGCCGTGCGCAACTTCCACGGCCTTCTTGATGTCGGACTGTGAACCGACGAAGCCGCTCAACTGCACCGTGCCCTTGAAGGTTTCGACATTGATCTCCGCCGATTTCAGAGTCGGCTCGTCGAGAATTGCCGCCTTCACTTTTGTGGTGAGAACCGCATCATCGACGTATTCGCCGGTTCCCTCATGAGTTGGTGTCGATGCGCAACCGACCTGCAAGACCAAGAGGACGGCCAGAATGGCTGAAGCGAAAAATCTGAATAGTTTCATGGAAAGACTCCCGGAAGAAAGAAAGTGACGAGCAATTTTGCCGGACCCGTTTTTCGATCAGGCAAACCAGAAAGCCGACTACCCTATGATTAGACTTCGATGTTGCCGTCCAAGCATTGAGCAAAGACAAACGAGCCGCATTTCTACGGTCTGGTAGGCGTTGGCATGATGGCGGGCAGGACGCTTGATTGAAGGAAGCTTCTCGACCGCGCGGCGGCGTGCCCATTTTCTCGACCGATAACGGTGTTCCAGAGAAACATAAAGGAAAGAGAACAGAATTATCCTCGTCACGCTATTGCCACGGCGGGGAAAATGGCCGAGTATATAATTTCGTTATGCAATTAACATCGGAGATCAATGATGAAGACCGTGGCGCTTATTCTCGATTCGAAACGTGACCGGACCGTATACACCATCAGCCCGGAGGCATCCGTATTGGAGGCTGTGCAGCGAATGGCGGAGCGGGGCGTCGGTGCGCTTCTGGTCATGCAGGGCGAGAAGATCGTCGGCATTATTACCGAGCGCGACTATGCGCGCAAAATGATCCTGAAGGGACGCTCGTCAAACGAGACGCCGGTGTGCGACATCATGACGTCACCAGTGATGTACGTGCGGCCCCGCCAGACTAACGAAGAATGCATGAAGCTGATGACGGAAAACAGGCTGCGTCACCTGCCGGTCATGGATGGCGAAAAGCTGATTGGCCTGATCTCAATAGGAGATCTGGTGAAGGACATCATCTCCGAGCAGCAATTCATCATCGAGCAGCTCGAACACTACATCATGGGACAGCGCGCCTGAGCGCGTCACACGCAACCGCTATGCGCTGCCGCAACCGCAAGCGGCGCATTCATTGCAAACAACCTGGCCACATGCGATGCATTCAAAGTCCAGTGCTGCGTCGACGGTCGACTTGCAGTTGTGGCAGTGGGCTGCGCGATGTTTGCGCCTTACCGGCTGCACACCTTGATAAATATGCCCTCGGCGCCGCAGGAAGTCGCGATGGCGTTGCGGCAGCGTCTCGCGCAGCGCGTCCGACCTGCGCCGGACCTCCGCCTGTACTGCCTGTTTCAGGAGTTCGATGACGTCTGAGACGCCCGAGCCGATCAGGGACAGATTGTCCAGTCCCTTCTTCTTTGCCCAGGCCCGGCCTTGATATTGCCCGCCGCGGTAGGCCGCAATGAGCAGGTAATTATCGTAGTCTTCTTCGTGTCGGTCTTCGCTCATTGTGGCCCCCATCTCGGCTCAGCGGTCGGCACCGCGGTTGCCGCCATTCACTCCGGCGGCCGGGCTCGCGACTATCGGACGCAGGCCGAACCTCCCTGACACGACGCGGCGGACTGCGAGTTTCCACTATCATGCAAGAGTTC